>NZ_JAAHHE010000192.1:0-12229 GCF_010692525.1 Moorena sp. SIO3B2 | reverse complement strand
TCAATTCTAAATCTGTACTAGCTAATGGTTCTGAAGTAACTAGTCAGGCTAACGCTGCTTACGTCACCCACCTACCAGTTTTGAAAAAGGGAACAGCCGGTGAAGCTGTCCGCTTTCTCCAGCAGTTATTCAATTGCTTCATGGGCTATTCTTTGGTTCTTGACGGACAGTTTGGCTCCCAAACAGAACAGGCAGTAAGGGATTTCCAAAGCTACTATAACTCCCTCTACAAATCTAATCCTGACTACTTGATTGTTGATGGGATTGTCGGTAAAGAAACCTATCGTGCCATCGGTAATATGTTTTGCTAAAGATGCCGAATTAGTGCGTTCGCGTACCGTGACGGTCAATCGCGAACCGCTCTTTGGGCTAATCCCTGATCTGGTCAGGTGCGTTACACGTTGTTAACGCACCTTTTTTGCGATCAGTAATGGGTTCGGGTAGCGGCTGGGAGCATCCCTTTTTCAACAAACACACTGAAACGGCTACAAGTTAGCTGACAAAAGGGTTTTGGGCTTTGAAATCGGTTTAATGGGGTCAGTCGAGAACAAAAAATTGCTGCTAACTCGAAAAATTCCAAAATAGGGTTTTGAGATCGTCTTAAGGGTGTAGAGACAAAAGACAGAAAATAAAAACTTTGTCCAATGTCGAAACCTGAAAAGGTTTTCCTAGTAAACGTCAAATCATTAAGGAAAAGAAATCCCTCATGCTAACTAACACTATCAATTCTAAATCTGTACTAGCTAATGGTTCTGAAGTAACTAGTCAGGCTAACGCTGCTTACGTCACCCACCTACCAGTTTTGAAAAAGGGAACAGCCGGTGAAGCTGTCCGCTTTCTCCAGCAGTTCTTAAATTGCTACACGGAGTATTCTTTGGTTATTGACGGACAGTTTGGCTCCCAAACAGAACAGGCAGTAAGGAATTTCCAAAGCGACTACAACTACCAGGGCAAATCTAATCCTGACTACTTGATTGTTGATGGGATTGTCGGTAAAGAAACCTATCGTGCCATTGGTAATATGTTTTGCTCTCACGGGGTGACAAGCAGCCAGAACCTAAGAGACAAGGAGGGTTGTAGCAATTAACCCTGGGGAAAAAATCAAGGGATTTCATCCCGACCGTCTATGATAATGATAATCTAACACCACTGGGGTAGTACCATCGCTACTACCCCAGTGGTGAGTTGATGTTCTGTGTTAACAAACCAGTGTCTTCACAATGGCTGATGATTAATGGTAAAAAAATCTCGGTCTGTATCATGAGTAATGACCGAGAAAATGTTAAATCAATTACTATCTTATCAACAACATCTCCAGCTTTACTTAAATCACAAACAAATCCTAACTTTTAAAGTGTTACTAGTTTCCTTACTGCCAGCTCACAAACAAGTAACACTTTAAAAGTTAGCGGCTTATTTACCTTTACCTATTCTTTATGAAAGTCGTCGGCGACATTTACAAATCTTCTTGAGTCTTAAAAAGATTAGTGTACCATTAATCTGCTTTCCAATTATTAAATATTTCGTCAACAATCATTTCTAAAAAGGAATTCGTATTCTGGTTATCATTGATGGAACTAAGTGGCAAGATAACAATCTATTAATGGTGAGTGTCAGCTATCAGAAAAGAGCCATACCAGTGTACTATAAATTATTAAAAAAGAAAGGGAGTAGTAATAAGCGTGGAGCAAATTGCTGTACTACGTCCAGTTATTAAGATCTTCAAAGATTATCAAATAGTAGTCATAGGAGACAGAGAGTCTCAAGTTTACCTCTGAACAGCCCCCGTTAAGGGGGTTTTTTGATGCTAACATAATCCCATAAAGTCCCGACCGGCTATTTGGTCTATACAGCTCGTTACTGTTAGTAATTAATCCAATTTAGCGTTATCTTGTACTCTCTGTAACAAACACAAGGGCAGGGATCTAGCCTCGGTTGCACCAGGGGTAAATTGTCCCTGGTGCATCTCATATTTGTAAAAAAGAAGGGGCGGGGGCGCGGGAAGTGTGGGAATTTTTGCCTAATTTCATCCATTGAGATGCACCCAATTGTCCCTGACACTGAAACGGCTACAAGTTAGATGGCAAGAGGGGTTTGAGAGGTGAAGTGGGTTTAATGGGGTGAGTCGATCGACAAAAATTGGTGCTAACTCGAAAAATTCCAAAATAGGGTTTTGAGATCGTCTTAAGGGTGTAGAGACAAAAGACAGAAAATAAAAACTTTGTCCAATGTCGAAACCTGAAAAGGTTTTCCTAGTAAACGTCAAATCATCAAGGAAAATAAATCAATCATGGGAACTAACACTATCAATTCTAACTCTGTACTAGCTAATGGTTCTGCAGCAGCTAATGGTTCTGCACTAGCTAATGGTTTGGCACTAGCTAATGGTTCTGAAGTAACTAGTCAGGCTAACGCTGCTTACGTCACCCACCTACCAGTTTTGAAAAAGGGAAAAGCCGGTCAAGCTGTCCGCTTTCTCCAGCAGTTCTTAAATTGCTACATGGGCTATTATTTGGTTATTGACGGACAGTTTGGCTCCCAAACAGAACAGGTAGTAATGAAGTTCCAAAGCGACTACAACGAAACCCTCTACGAATCTGATCCTAACCACTTGATTGTTGATGGGATTGTCAGTAAAAAAACCTATCGTGCCATCGATGATATCTTGACTCTACGGTCATGCTAAATAAACACTTTGGCAAAGGGACTGAGGCCGTGGGCCAAACGCGAACGGAGCAGGGGAAAGAGGCCGTATTCAGAAAATTTTGCTAGTTAAATAGCCTAAGAACCCTTGTACCGTAAGCTTTCTGAGTTTTTTAACTGTCGGTTTAGCATAAAAGGTACTGAAGAACCAATATCTTTTGCTAAAGATCCCGAATTAGTGCGTTCGCGTAGCGTGACCTACGGTCAATCGCGAAGCACTGCCCTTTGGGCTAATCCCTGATCTTGTCGGGTGCGTTAACCAAGTGTAACTGAGATCTTGCACCATTGTCATTAATCGTAGGGTGGGCAGTGCCTACCAAGGCGCTTTGCAAGCTTCATTATCTGTCTGGTGCACTGCCCACCCTACATGAACCAAGCTTATTGAGAATGGTGCAAGATGTGAGTGTAACGCACCTCTTTAACTGTCAGTAATACTTTCCCATAGCAGCTCTTTGCTGAGCATCGCTTATCCTAGGGTTAACACTCCCATGGGAAAATCCACAACTAAACGCTTTGTTCGTAACCACAAAACACCTAAAAGACTATTGACCAGTTCATTTCCGCGTAACACTTCAACCGTAAACTCCTCTTCCTCAATAACTACCTTTACCTCATATAGCGTTTTTATTTGAGATGTGAACATAGGATTGATATAAAAAGGGAACAGGGAACAGCGGATCTGGGAACAGGGAACAGTAGTCAAGATATCCGAGCAGTTTTTGGTATTATGATAAATCAGCAGTAAACGGGAGCAGGTCAAAGTTGCAGAACAAAAGTACTATGTCCCATTAGCGGAAGCAATTACCCATGAGGGGGCTATAGATAATGTACAAATATAAATAAGTAAATGCTCCCCCTATTACCTATTACCTATTACCTATTACCTATTACCCAAATTTAGTACTTTGGTTCTGCATAAGTGACATGCTTCCGCAGTAAACCCTGTATCTAACAGTGCCATAACGGGAAAAATCTCCCCATCAGCAGACATCAAGCCAATTTCAAAAAATAACTCCCCTCGACTATTAAATTCACCTTGGATCATATTCTGCCACAAGTTCCCGTTTCATTAATTTGCATAATAATACACTTTTTACCTGGATGTTTAGAACGGGATTTGGAAAGTGCTACCTTTTCATCTTTATCGATAAAATACTCTCCACTATCAGATTCAATAATAATAAACCAATCATAATGCTCTTGAATCAACTCTGGTTGTACTCGCTCAAAGAGCTCTCGACAACGCTTATAAAACACTGCATCTTCTGCTTTAATTCTGGCTTTTTCTTCAGGAGACAGTCGTTTCTCCGGAAAAACCTGTCCTCGCCTTACAGTGTGATGGGAAGATGATTGTGTCATTGGTTTTACGACCTAGGAATCACTTATAGCAAAGGGAACAGGGAACAGGGAACAGGGAGTAGGGAGTAGGGAGTAGGGAACTTCGGATCAAAAATTATTACAATCCATTTTAGATGGTGCGTTACATTTCATTAACGCACCCTACAACTATTATTGGTCAGACAAAAACCGGGAATAATAACACCAGCCATGAGGATTATTTGGGTACTGCTCAGTAAATTGCTTCAATATAGCCACGCTTTTTGCTGATTCTCCTCGCAACCGATAATAGTCAGCCTGTAACTTATGAGCATCAGCGGAGTGGGGAGCCAGTTTCAATACAGCATTAACTATCTTTTTAGTCTGCTTTCCTTCTTTACCCAATACTAATTTCATCCGGCAACGATAGGCCAAGCGTCGTTTTAAAACTGAGTAATCACCAGGGGCTAACTGTTCTGCTCTACTTAACCTCAACTCTGCTGACTGAAAATCACCCAGTATTAGGAGTGCATCATAACTGTGAATCATAGCAACAATATCATCTGGCTGAAGTAACAAGATTTGCTCAAAAGCTTTCAGAGCAGCGTGAGCATTATCCAGTTCCATCTCAACTCGCCCCCATGCTAACCAGTGAGACGGATTTTCTGGCTCAGAAGATGCGGCTGTCTCAAAGGCTTTTACTGCTTTCTCTGGCTGACGGCGACAGACCTCTATCAAACCCCGGATATGATGCCCAGTAGCAACATTACTGGATAATGGCAAAGCACTCTCATAAACCTCAATTGCCTTAGCCACCTCTCCCATCAACTGTAAAAGTTTCCCCAGTTTCAACCTTACCTGAATTAATTGAGGTTGCCGCTGAATAACTTGGTCATACTCCTTAACAGCCTGCTCCCAGTTTCCACTTTTATAGAGCAAATCAGCCAATTCCAACCGTTTTTTCCATCCAGAGGGATACTGCTGCACATAGTTAGTTAAGGTTTTCAACTTCTGCTGTTTTCGGGTGGTTTTTTTATCTAATACCAGTTGTACATTTAACTGGACCTTTGAAGACTGGGATAAGGTTACCAAACAGGGGTTAGTGTTTCTAGACATATCGCTGTTACCTCATAATTAATTTTATCATTAATTTGCTCAAAATGGCACTCTTTTGTTGTCGCATTTTGAGATGGAATAACTGATTTTTTAGTTTTCACTTCATCCCAACTATCATCCTTTTCAATATCTTTTAACAAGGGGTGATAATCATCTATGCCTGATAGATACCGCTTCAACTGCTTTTCCATAATTGCTCGCCCCTTTTGAATGCGTTTGTAAACGTTATCCACCGAGAGAGCAAGTTTTTTGGCAATGTCTGGGTAGGGTATATCTTGGTAAAAATGCAGCACAAAAGGCTCTCGCAGTTGGGGAGACAGAGCGTCTATTTCACGGCGGATGTACATTCGTAACTCGCGACGGAGAAGAGCTGACTCAGGAGAGTAATCACTAGAAGCTAATGTCTGGTGTTCTCCCCCTGCCATTTCTTCAATGCTCTCCATACCGATTGCACCTCTGTGGCGTTTTCGATGCAGATCTACGCAGAGGTTATGAGTCATTCGAGTTAGCCATGCTTTGGGATTAGTAATTTTTTCGGCGTGGTGTGGTAGTTTCTCCCACGCCTTGATTCTGGCCAAACTTAATGCTTCTTCAGCATTGGTGCGATCGCCTCCCATCCAAGTTACGCACCGACCGTAAAGATAGTCTTGATTGACCAGCCATAACTGCCAAAAGGCAGTGCGATCGCCAAGAGATATACTTTTTAATAGATTAATCTCGTCTAATTTTGTTTCTGTTTTCATTTTTTTTTAGGGAATCGGGAATCGGGAATCGGGAATCGGGAATCGGGAATCGGGAAAAAATTCGTAAGCATTCAGCTATCAGCTATCAGCCGTCAGCTATCAGCTAATGCGCTACTTAAGGTGCTACACCGAACAGCTTTTGAATAAAACAAGTAAGCATTGGTTTAATCTCTGTTACGTCAGCACCTCAAGTAGCGTGAGCCATTCTTAGCCTGGCTATTCCCGTAGCCTAGCCTTTGGCCTTTGGCCTTGGCTGACGGCTGACGGCTGAATGCTTACAAAAATTCTGTGTACCTCATAGCTAGGAAAAACGCTATATATATTAATGTTAATACTGCATCACTTCTTTTTGTTTAGCGTAAATGTTTTTCAGGTGCTTCTTAACAGTATTGATGCTGATACATAGCTGCTGTGCAATTTCTTCGTAAGTAAAGTTCGCTTTTTTAAGTAACCATACTTCCTTCTCCCGGTGACTTAACCCATATTTAATAGCATCAGTGATAGCGGAATTTTTGGTAGATTGATGTTTATCTTCTAGGGTGAATAACAGATAAGGATCTCGGGATAATTCTAACGTTAACCATCTAACCCTAACCCGAAATTTAACTGACTTATCCACGTTAATTTCAGCTTCGAGAATTAGTTTGCGATCGCCAAACAACTCACGACTATCAATTAATGATTCGCAAACTCGCCAAATTGCCTGAGGGATAGAATTTATCGGTGACTTACCTTGAGAGATTTGAGAGCACATTCGACGTCCAGACTCATTGGCATGAAACAACTTTTTGTTAGTATTTAGAATCAGCACCCCATCAACAAAGCCTTCAATAATTGCTTTGAGCAGTAATGGCAAACCTTCTTCTGAATCTAACTCTGGCTTACTGCTTTCGGGTTTAGTAGCTTCTGCTTTGATTGATTGTGGTAAACTTAAATAGTGTTTAACAGAATCTAGTTTTTTATCCGGTTTATGAAGTTCAGATGTGCTTGAAGCCGCCACTTGGTTAACATCAATACAAATGGGTTTGGTCAAGAGTTTTTGATTAGTCATGGTGAAATGTGATTATGATAAATTACTTGGGGTTATTTCAAATGCCATCGAGCAACTAATTGGTTGTTTTCCGTTTTCCATTTAGCGCTCAAATTATTTCGATTTTTAGCAGTCCACTGGGGCTGCTGAAATTATTATCAAAGATAAATTCGCTGTAATCAGCTAGGTTATCTAGTCCAAGGAAGTTGAGCCAAATTTCTAACAATAGCCATAACGTTGTTCTTGCCAACAGTTTTTTATAGAGCACATTCATGGTTTTATTTAGGATAAAATTACTAGAATATATAGCAGTTGTTTGACTCAGTGGTGCGTTACGGGCAGCAACCTAACCCGGGCGTTGAGGCTGAAAATTAGGGTGAGCGCCCCTAACGCACCCTACAGAACTATTGCCTATTGCCTTTTGCCTTTTGCCTTCAATTGCTATATATTCATCAAACCCCACTGCATACTGACTTACCGCCTGAGATGATCTGACTTGTGACTAACTTGTGACGAACTTGTGACTGAATTTTCCTCTGTCAATGGTATAATCCCTACAGTCAGGATCCCATCAGCCATGCCCAGGTCGCTCAAAGTCCGTAAGGAGTGCATTGAAAAAGTTAAACTGGCAGTCAGGCGTAACGGTTTTCAGAGCCAGAGGGCTTTGGCTGAAGATGTGGGGTTTGCCTTAGCCACAGTCAGCAACTTCCTGACCGGTAAACCCGTTGACTATATTACTTTTGAAGAACTTTCTCAGAAATTGGCACTGGAATGGAGAGCCATTGCCAATTTGGATGTTGACCTGCCATCCCAGGCTGTAGATGATGTACTATCCCAGACTGTAGAGGACCTGCCATCCCAGACTGTAGATCAAAAGCCACAGATCACAACCTCCCCCAAACGCCAAGACTTGGGAGAAGCAATTGATGTTACCAATTTCTACGGGCGCAAGGAAGAATTAGCCACACTCAAACAATGGATTATTAATGACCATTGCCGACTGATTACCTTAATTGGCATGGGTGGAATTGGTAAAACAACTTTGTCTGTCAAGTTAGCCCAGCTTCTACAATCGGAATTTCAGTACCTGATTTGGCGAAGTTTGCGTAATGCGCCACCCATTCACGAGCTTTTGACGGACCTGATTGGGTTTTTGTCCGATCAGCAAGAAACCACTTTACCCGAAAACTTAGATGGTAAAATATCCTGTTTAATCGACTATCTGCGGGCAGAGCGTTGTTTGTTGATCTTAGATAATGTAGAGTCAATTCTATCCCCTGACCAACGGGCAGGAGCCTATCGCCCAGGATATGAAGGCTATGGGCAGCTGCTCAGAAGCTGGGGCGAGACTAACCATCAAAGTTGTCTGGTGTTGACCACTCGGGAGAAACCCAGAGAAATTAGGAATAAAGAAGGTGTAAACGCTCCCATTCGTTCCCTGAGGTTACCTGGCTTAACAGAGGGAGAAGGGGAGAAAATTCTCGCCGAAAAAGGCTTTTCTGTCTCAAAAGACGAATGTCAAGCACTGGTAGAGTTTTATGGGGGCAATCCTTTAGCCTTGAAGATTGTTGCCACCACAATTTATGAGTTGTTTGACGGCGATGTGGCTCAGTTTTTAGAAGAAGGCACTATTGTCTTTGGTGATATTTCCGATTTAATGGACCAGCAGTTTAATCGCTTGTCAACTATAGAACAACAGGTGATGTACTGGCTGACCATTAATCGAGAATGGGTCTCATTTAAGGAGCTACAAGGGGACATTATTCCGGTTGTTTCATTCAAACATTTATTAGAAAGCTTAGAATCTCTACAATTGCGCTCAATGATTGAGAAGACTTCGGGAAAATTCACTCAACAACCGGTGGTGATGGAGTATGTCAGCGATCGCTTAATTGAACAGATTTTTCAAGAAATTCAAACGGGAGAAATAGCACTATTGGAGCGCTGTGCCTTAATCAAAGCCCAAGCCAAAGATTATCTGAGAAATGCCCAAATTGAGCTGATTCTAAAACCGATTACCGAACAACTCCTCAACCTGCTTGGTCTCCCGGAAAATGTGCAAAACTATTTGAATCAAATTTTATCAAAACTGAAGTCTTTTCCCCCTCGAAAACCCGGATATGCCGGGGGGAATGTTGTCAATTTACTCTGGCAGCTTGATCTTGACCTGAGTGGCTATGATTTTTCTAACTTAACGGTTTGGCAAGCTTACCTACAGGGCATGAATTTGCATCGAGTCAACTTCGCCAATGCCGATTTAAGTAAGTCGGCTTTGACTCGCACCTTAGGGGGGGTTTTATCAGCGACCTTTAGCCCAGATGGGAAACTCCTGGCAACCAGTGTTGATAATGAGATTTGGTTGTGGGATGTTGCCAACATTAAACAAATTATTACCTGCAATGGTCATACCGCTTGGGTGCAATCCCTGGCTGTTAGTCCAGAGGGAGAAATTTTAGCCAGTGGTAGTAACGACCAAACAATCAGGTTGTGGAATGTCCACACCGGGCAATGTCTGAAAACACTGCGAGGTCATACCAGTTGGGTGCAATCCCTAGCTTTTAGTCCAGAGGGAGAAATTTTAGCCAGTGGTAGCCATGACCAAACGGTAAAGCTGTGGAATGTCCACACCGGAAAATGTCTGCAAACCTTGTCAGGCCATAGCAATCCAGTATTTTTTACTACCTTCACCCCCAATGCACAAACCTTGGTCACTGGGGGCGAAGACCAAACTGTGAGAGTCTGGGATGTCAACACTGGTTCTTGCCTGCAAGTCCTAGAAATCCCGATCAATTGGGTATTATCGATTGCCCTTAGCCCAGATGGAGAAACATTGGCAACTGGAAGTGATGGCACAACGGTAAAATTTTGGGATTTAGCCAGTGGTGAGTGTATTAAAACCTTACCAGACTACAACAGTCATGTGTGGTCAGTTGCTTTCAGCCCAGATGGTAAAACACTGGTGACGGGTAGTGAGGATACAACGGTTAAAATCTGGGACGTGGCAACCGGGAAATGTCTACAAACGTTGCACGAGTATAGCAATTCCCCTTTAGGCAATAGCTACGCTTCACGGATTTGGTTGGTTGCTGTTAATCCCGATGGTCAAACCTTGCTGAGTGTGAGTGAAAACCAAACCATGAAGTTATGGGATATCCACACGGGACAATGTTTAAGAACAGTGGATGGGTATAGTAATTGGATCTTATCCGTTGCTTTTAGTCCAGATGGTGAAATGTTGGCCAGTAGTAGCGAAGACCAACGGGTAAGATTGTGGGATATTGATAGGGGGCAATGTCTACAAACCTTGTCAGGACATACTAATCTGGTCTCATCGGTCACTTTTGCTCCCAAAGACGATCAGATTCTGGCCAGTAGCAGTGACGACACAACTATCAAACTTTGGGATGCAAATACAGGAGAGTGTTTGCAAACACTGTGGGGACACGATAGTTGGGTGCATGCGGTCAGCTTCAGTCCAGAGGGAGAAATTTTAGCCAGTGCCAGTCGTGACCAAACGGTAAAGCTTTGGGATTGGCATACGGGAGAATGTCTGCACACCTTAGAAGGGCATATTCACCATGTCAAAACTATTAGTTTCAGTCCCTGCGGTAAAATCCTAGCCAGTGGTAGCCATGACAACACGATCAAACTTTGGGATGTCAGTACGGGAACCTGTCTACAAACATTGCCAGGTCAAGGGGATTGGGTTTTATCGGTTGTGTTCAGTCCCGGTGGAAATCTGCTGGCGAGTGCCAGTGGAGACCAGACGATTAAACTGTGGGATGTTGAGACGGGGCAATGTCTACAAACCTTATCCGGTCACACATCTAGAGTCAGAACAATTGCCTTTAGTCCAGATGGCAAGAGTTTAGCCAGTGGCAGTGATGACCAGACTGTTCAACTGTGGGATATCAGTACAGGTACTGTTCTCAAACTATTTCAGGGACACCACAAAGCAATCCGGTCAATTGCCTTTAGTCCTAATCGTCCTGTGTTAGTGAGTAGCAGCGAAGATGAAACCATTAAGCTTTGGGATGTGGAAACCGGTAAATGTGTAAAAACCCTGAGAATTGATCGACCCTATGAAGGGATGAATATTAAAAACGCCATTGGGTTAACAAAACCTCAGAAAAACACGTTAAAAGCTCTAGGTGCAGTAGAGAAAGGCTAAGCCAGCTTGTAGGGTGGGCAAAAACAGTTTGGTTTTTTGGAGTATTCTTGTCGGAGATTACTTTGCCCACCCTACTTGAATTGGTATTTTTTGTATACGCAAGTACCCTACCTATCCGAGGAGTCAGGAGCTTTAATTCAGGGCTCAAAATACCCTGAATTAAAGCCTGGCAGCGCAATGGTTCTATATCCCTTGACAAATCAGCTCTTAATATGCTATAGTATAAATAGAGATTATTATCATACAGCAGGGTAAGCTCAAGAAATATTCAGCCAAAATGTGATCTAGGGCAAGGATTATGACCATAGTAAGCCTTGATTCTTAGCACTATAGCGCTTATTTATCGCTATTGTTAAGAATAATTCGGCGTTGCTGAATTGAAGTATTAATTTAAATCCTCTGGTTTTGGGAAAGCCCCCGTTGGTCCCCATCTGTAAAATAGCGTTGCATCCGTGCTCTTCCCCCCCCGGTGCGCTTACAGTCGTCGAATTAAATTCGCCACTGCTCCCACCGCAGTATTGGGGGGTTAGGGGGGCTAGGGGGGCTCAATCATACCCAGAATCAGCAACGCCAATAATTCCTCTTTATTGAGTCTTGCGCTTACCCTGTATCATATCAGTTGGGGTTAAAAAAAGTGGCTATGGAAAATACAGAATCTAACCAAAATTCTGAAGATCAAGTAGTAGAAAATACAGCTGGCGATACTAACCCCTTAGGGGACCCTCGCTCCGACTCTCAGGAAACAGTAACAACTCCTGAAGAAGCTGAAGTAAAAGCTGAATCGAGTGATGAAAATGTCGAAACAGATAATCAAGACACTAAAGAAATTCCCGCACCAGAATCTAATCCAACTACTAGTGAGCGTTCTCCAGGAAAAACCGATAGAGGTTTATAATCCAGGAGTTATATTCTTGGGCGAGAATTGACCAACTCAGCCGGGAGCATGTCACCTTTGTAATTAGGTACATAGATCCCCCCTAACCGGGAGCATGTCACTTATGCAGAACATTTGTACGCTTATCTGGGTAATAGGTAATGGGTAATAGGTAATGGGTAATAGGTAATGGGTAATAGGTAATGGGTAATAGGTCATCAGGGGAGCATGTCACAAATGCCGAATATTTGTACATTATCTATAGCCCCCTCATG
>NZ_JAAHHE010000191.1:0-12242 GCF_010692525.1 Moorena sp. SIO3B2 | reverse complement strand
TTCCTGAACTACTGCTGACTTTTTCAGCTGGTCACCCACCAGGAGGTATTGACTCAAACTATTACTCTGACTAATTTGTCAGTTTTACTGAGATCTAGTCTACCGTACTTTTAAAAGAGCCGCACCCTATTAATTTGCAGGCCATCTAAGGATTCTTGGCTTTGGATAATACCAATCAGTTGCTCAGAACCGTTACCATCAAAACCGTCAGCATCGAAGAAGATTCCTAGACCGGAAACGCCATTAAGAAGCTCAACATCTTCTAATGTATACTCTATGGCTCCTTTCAGCTGAATAACATCTTTACCAGGTTCAAAGTCAGTAATCAAAGCGTAGCTTGGTGGGGGTTCTGTAGGAGGGGGCTGAATGATGAATCGAACTTGACTATCATCATAATAAACTGTCTGAGTATCTCCGAGAACGAAGGTATCTTTGCCTGAACCACCAGTGAGGGTATCCCTCTCCAACTGACCAGGTTGTTCGTCAAAGATATCCACACCAACTAAGGTATCATCACCACTGCCACCGTTGAGGGTATCTTTGCCAAAGCTACCCATTAAGTTATCGTTGCCACTCCCCCCAAACAGCCTGTCATTGCCAGTATCGCCATCAAGAATATCATCGCCCTGGTTTCCGAACAGGAAGTCATCATGTCCGCCACCGTTGAGGGAATCGTGACCTCTTCCACCAAATAGTAAGTCCGAATCATCCCCTCCATTTAGGGTATCATCACCCCTGTTCCCGATGAGTACGTCTCTGCCATCAAAACCATTGATCTCATCGTCAAACCGAGTACCAACGAGAGTATTATTCCCCTTATCACCGTTGATAACTGCCATGTTAATTTCTCCTTGTTTTTTTCCCAATAGGGAATCAAGCCTTCTATAGTTATTACAAACGATTTATCTCTAGTTGTATTGCCACATTGGCTTAAATTTAGAATCTAGGGTGAATGGGTTAATAAGGGAATCGGGAATCGGGAGTAGGGAGTAGGGAGTAGGGAGTAGGGAATAGGGAATAGGGAATAGGGAATAGGGAATAGGGAATAGGGCATCAAAAATTATCACAATTCCGACACCGATTGCTATAGCAACCCACTGGGCAAAAGCAGCTTTAGGATAAAAAAAACTAGTTCGTTCTTTTAAGTAACTGACTCCAACCCGACCATTGCCTTTGCTGTAAACTCTACGCGGTAGCTCATTACCAATTCAAGCCAAGTTTCTCAGCTACTTCTTCTGCAGGAATACCAGGCTCTCCAAGTTGAGTGCGGTGAAGCGAATCAATCAACTCCTGCACAACCTCAGGTCTTAGTTGTTTATTTTTATCAGGATCGCTCAACAGTGCTTCTAGAGTTTCAGTGACTGTTTCTTGGATGAGGAGCTTACACTCATCAATAGTCAAGTCTTTAACTTGCATGGTCTTTTCCATCACATAATTACTCTATATTATAGCATTTTTTAGAGGAGATTGTCTTTCAGCAGTTTCTGGAATTTGGTACAATCGGCTAGCCAAAGTATAGCCAAGTTTTTAATCCCTGCGCTGCCTAACTTGTGCTGCACTTTAGGGACCGACTATCCCTTGGGCTTTTCCAAGAGATCCGTGCCGACGTAAACTGAGTCGTTAGCGCTGCATCTGTTAACTATAAGTATTATCAACGCTATAAATCTGGTTTAATGGGTTTACGAAACTAGTTTATTAACGTTGCACACTATTGAATTTATACTAATTATTTGATAATGTAATTTGTAAATTACTGTTTGTTTCACCCTTTAACTGAAGTTAATTAAACCCTTGAAATTATAAACATAAACTGTTGAAAAAAAACTAATTTGACCTAAAATTTAAATTATAGCAAAAATTAAATAAAATAATTTGGGTGATTTTTGATAAACTAATTATAAGAGCCGACATAAATGAATAAAATTCCGTAAACTGTCAACGGTCAACACACCACTGAAGTCAACAAATAACTGAATCTATGAATAGCCCTTTTCTCAATCACCTCCATAGCCCAAAGCGCCCGGTTATCGTATTTGATGGGGCAACTGGAACGTCTCTCCAAACCCAAAACCTCACCGCTGAAGACTTTGGTGGACCTGAGTACGAGGGATGTAATGAGTACCTTGTCCATACTAAACCAGAAGCAGTGGAAAAGGTGCATCGGGGCTTCCTGGAGGTGGGAGCAGATGTGATTGAAACGGATACCTTTGGGGGTACCTCGATTGTACTGGCAGAATATGATCTAGCTGACCAAGCCTATTACCTAAATAAAGCAGCTGCGGAACTAGCGAAACGGATGGCAGCGGAATACTCCACTCCAGAAAAACCTAGGTTTGTGGCAGGGTCGATGGGTCCTGGTACTAAACTCCCTACCCTGGGACATATTGATTTTGATACCTTGAAGAACGCCTATGTGGAACAAGCCTTAGGGTTGTATGATGGCGGTTCTGATTTGCTGATCGTTGAAACTTGTCAGGATGTGCTCCAAATTAAGGCAGCCCTGAATGCCATAGAAGAGGTATTTGAAAAAAAAGGGGCAAGACTGCCACTGATGGTATCGATCACTATGGAAGTGATGGGTACTATGCTGGTGGGGTCAGAAATTAATGCGGCGCTAACTATTCTAGAGCCTTACCCGATTGATATCCTTGGTCTTAACTGTGCCACTGGGCCAGAGCAAATGAAGGAACATATCAAATACTTGTCTGAATGTTCCCCATTTGTGGTTTCTTGTATCCCTAATGCTGGATTACCGGAAAATGTCGGAGGGCACGCTCACTACAGGCTTACTCCTATGGAACTGCGGATGGCACTGATGCATTTTGTAGAGGATTTGGGAGTACAAATTATTGGTGGCTGTTGCGGTACTAGGCCAGCTCATATTCAACAGTTAGCGGAGGTTGCCCAAACCCTGACCCCGAAGGAGCGACATCCTAAGCATGAACCGTCAGCAGCATCGATTTACAGTTCCCAGCCTTATGAGCAAGATAATTCTTTCCTAATTGTTGGTGAACGGCTCAATGCTAGTGGTTCTAAAAAGTGCCGCACTATGCTAAATGCAGAAGATTGGGATGGATTGGTATCTTTGGCTAAATCCCAAATCCGGGAAGGGGCTAACGTCCTAGATGTTAACGTGGACTATGTGGGACGGGATGGAGTTCGGGATATGAACGAATTGGCCTCCCGTTTAGTCACAAATTCCACCTTACCCCTGATGCTGGACTCCACAGAATGGGAAAAGATGGAGGCTGGCTTAAAGGTAGTTGGGGGTAAGTGTATCCTGAACTCCACTAACTACGAAGATGGGGAACCTAGGTTCTATAAGGTACTGGAGTTAGCTAAAATCTATGGCGCGGGAGTGGTAATTGGTACTATCGATGAAGATGGTATGGCCCGGACAGCGGATAAGAAGTTTGAAATTGCTAAACGTGCTTATAACGATGCGATCGCATATGGTATCCCGGCTCATGAACTCTTCTTTGATACTCTAGCGTTACCAATTTCTACAGGCATTGAGGAAGATCGGGAAAACGGCAAAGGAACAATCGAATCCATTCGTCGGATTCGGGAAGAATTGCCTGGGTGTCATGTTATCCTAGGGGTTTCTAATATTTCCTTCGGACTAAACCCAGCAGCACGAATTGTGCTTAATTCCATGTTCTTGCACGAAGCAATGCAAGCAGGGATGGATGCAGCAATTGTTAGTGCTAGTAAGATTTTACCCTTAGCCAAGATTGAGCCAGAGCATCAAGAGGTTTGTCGAAAACTGATTTATGATCAGCGGGAGTTTGATGGGGATGTGTGTACCTATGACCCCTTGGCCGAGCTGACTACTCTGTTTGAAGGGAAAACTACAAAACGCGATCGCTCTCAGGATGAAAACCTATCGGTAGAAGAGCGGCTCAAGCGTCATATTATTGATGGGGAACGGATTGGTTTAGAAGAACAACTGGAGAAAGCCCGAGAAAAATATCCTCCCCTGGAGATTATCAATACCTTTTTGCTGGACGGGATGAAAGTGGTAGGGGAACTATTTGGTTCCGGGCAAATGCAGCTGCCGTTTGTATTACAATCCGCTCAAACCATGAAGGCAGCAGTGGCTTATTTAGAGCCATATATGGAAAAATCCGAAGCAGGGAAGAATGCTAAAGGTACCTTTGTAATTGCTACGGTGAAAGGAGATGTTCATGATATTGGCAAGAATTTAGTGGATATCATCTTGTCCAACAATGGCTACGAAGTGATTAACTTGGGGATTAAACAGCCAGTGGACAATATTATTGATGCTTATGAAAAGCACAATGCTGACTGTATTGCCATGAGTGGACTACTGGTGAAGTCTACCGCCTTTATGAAGGATAATCTGGCAACCTTTAATGAGCGGGGAATTACGGTACCAGTTATTCTAGGGGGTGCTGCCCTAACACCAAAGTTTGTCCATAAGGATTGTCAGAATACCTACAATGGTCAGGTAGTTTATGGTAAAGATGCCTTTTCTGACCTCCATTTCATGGATAAGTTAATGCCAGCAAAAGCAGCTGGTAACTGGGATGATAGTAAAGGCTTTATCGATGAGGTAGAGAATGGTTTAGCAGTTGAAGCTTCTTCCGAATTGAAAGTTGACAAGTTGCAGCAGAATGGTTCACAAGACAACTCTCAACCAGCAACTCCCCTTTCAACTCCTGTAGATACTAATCGTTCGGAAGCGGTAACCTTAGATATTGAGCGTCCAACACCGCCATTCTGGGGAACTAAGATACTTCAGCCAGAAGATATTTCCTTCGAGGAAGTCTTATGGTATCTGGATTTGCAGGCGTTGATTGCTGGACAATGGCAGTTTCGGAAGCCAAAGGACCAGTCGAGGGAGGAGTATAATCAGTTTTTGAAGGAAAAGGTTGACCCAATTCTGGCGAAATGGAAGGAAAAAACTCTTGCTGAGAACTTGTTACATCCCCAGGTAGTCTATGGATATTTTCCTTGTTTAGCTGATGGTAATTCCTTGATAATTTATGATGCTAAAGGGATGAATCCCGAAGGCGCAAAGGACCCGAAGGAATTGCAAGAGGTGGCACGGTTTGAGTTTCCTCGGCAACGGTCTGGTAAGCGTTTGTGTATAGCGGATTTCTTTTTACCGAAGGAGTTGGCAGAACCAGGTCAATTCGATGTGTTCCCAATGCAGGCGGTAACTGTGGGGGATATTGCCACAGAGTACGCTAAGGAATTATTTGATGGTGATCAATATACGGATTATTTGTATTACCACGGATTGGCGGTACAAATGGCTGAAGCCTTGGCGGAGTGGAGTCATGCTCGGATTCGTCGGGAGTTAGGGTTCGCAGATCAAGAACCCGATAGTATTCGGGATGTGTTGGCTCAGCGCTATCAGGGTTCACGGTATAGCTTTGGTTATCCCGCTTGTCCAAATCTCCAGGATCAGTACAAGCAGTTGGATTTGTTGGAATGCGATCGCATTAAGTTATACATGGATGAGAGTGAGCAGTTGTATCCAGAGCAATCTACCACGGCAATTGTAGCTTATCACCCCATCGCTAGGTATTTTACTGCTTGATCTCTCAGCTTTTTGAGAATTGACTCTTGTTCCCCCCAAAGTTGGGGGGCTAGGGGGGCAAAATTCAGTTGAGCTAGCAAGATTTCAGTTGATTAATACTGGAATCTTGCACCCTTGTTATTAATCTTTAGGGTTCGCAGTGTTTATCAAAGTGCAAAGCCCAGCTTGGTGAATCTGTATCAAGCATTGCCCACCCTACTACATAAACTGGTAACAGACTCGAAAAAATTTCCACCCACCCATTTAATATTTACTCTTTATAATATATAATTATAAATTAGGTAAAACTACAAAACGAAAAGTAATCGAACGTTGATGATCATAACTTTTGGTAAAGTGGGATGAGTGGTCAAGATAAAAGTCATAGGATACAGATCATTGCCGCTGTAATTGGCCTGGTTGGTGCACTGGGGGCAGCTGTGATCACGAATTGGCATAATTTATTTCCTAAGGAGATTACCAAGTCTCAAAATTTTGGTCCAGAAAAAGTAAGTTGTACTGGCAGTGGCCAAGTATGCAGTAACCGCTTCGCAATAGATGTAACAACGCGCGGTTTCTTAAAAGTCCAGTATGTCGTCCCCCCTACTCATTGCGGTCCAATAAAAATCCATTTCTACCTTGACGGTGAGCGTGTTACTTCTACAGATACCCTTGGGTGGAGGGGCGCATCTGGCCAGTTCAGTAGGCTTCCGTTGACCTCAGGTAAAATTGATCTTGGCCCTGTTTCCTCAGGAAATCATTCCATTAGTTTAGAGGCTGAAGGGAAAGCTGCGGGTTGTAATCGTGGGCAGCTCAATTCTTGGTTAGGGAATCTACAGGTCTGGACATCAGTTTTGGATAAGTAGTTCCGTAGGGTGCGTTAGGGGAGCACTCATTTTTTGGTAGCTAGAGTTGAGACACTCAGCCCCGTAACGCACCACTGTTGGCTCAAAGAATAAAAATGAAATCCACCCGGAAGTGCCAACCCTTTAATCTTTTGTGTGGGTTGATTGCCTATTGCTACTAGCGGCGATCCAGTTTTGGGAAGAAGATCATTCTGAGATAGAAGACCGATTTTTACTGATTGTTCATTGTTACCGATAGGAGGAATCAGTAATCAGAATCATTTCAGCCCGCAAAGCCACTAAAAATGAAAGTAAACACTATCGATGCTAAAACCATGAAACCAGAATATGACCTTGCCAACATGAAAAGCCGCCCCAATCCTTATGCCAAGAAATTAAAGCAACCAGTAACTTTGCCTTTGAGGATTGATGTAATAGAATATTTTGAAGCAAAGGCGCAAGAAAAAGGAATTTATTAACTCTCAAACTCAGCACTTCCAAGCTGTCAAAATAGTTATCGGATTGAGAGGATTAAACCGAGTTAGTTTTCCCACAGGTACCGACTTTGATAACTGCACCTGTAACCATTGATAATTCCAGTGATCCCCCCTAACCCCCCTTAATAAGGGGGGGAAGGAATTTGCTCTAATCCCGCGCTCGGAGGGGGGGAAACGTTTAGACTCAAACCAACTATAGGCTGTATTAATATGCTCTACAGTTGCTAACGCTAACACTATAATACCATCGAGCTCTAAGCGAGTATCACAGTAATCCAAAATTGAGTGTAAATTACCACCACTACCGCCAATAAAAATACGATTTGGTGTTGGTAAATCCTTCAAAACATCCGGTGCTGATCCATGAATTGATGTAACATTATTAACACCTAAACGTTGACAATTTTGCTCAATCAAAGCACTCCCCATGGCTGTTTTTTCAATAGCAAACACCTGAGATGTTTTCGATAAACGAGCAATTTCAATGGAAACCGAACCTGTTCCTGCACCAATATCCCAAACCGTTTGCCCTGGTTTGAGTGCTAACTCTCCTAGTAACAGCAGCCTGATTTCTCGCTTGGTCATTAAACCAGGGCGATCGCTAAAACTAGTAAATGTCTGATCTGGTAATCCCAGTATCGGTAAGGAGTCTGGATCCAGGGATTGGTCAAGGGAATCAGGGTGACGTAGTAATACCACCACATTCAGGGGCGCAAAGGTCTGGTTCAATACTGCTTCTACACCAAGACATTGCACCCGTTCATCCATACCTCCTAAATTTTCACATACCCAGAACTCGTAGCAACTGGGTAAATCTAGCGCTAGCAATAATTTAGCGATCGCTTCAGGTGTATTGCTGCCATCCGTCAGCACTGCAATCTTGTCAACTCCCTGCTTCAAGGCTGGGATTAGTTGTTCGAGAGAACGGCCATGAGCACTGATTACCTTAGCATCTTGCCAAGCAACCTTAATCCGACTGAAGGCTAACTGAATCGCACTGACATGGGGATGAAACCTCAGCCTTGAGGGGGGAAGTTGGCTTAGGAGCAATCGTCCTAAGCCAAAAAACAATGGATCACCACTCACCAACACTACGATTAGGGTATCGTGATCAGCACTATCGAGCTGCTTACGAATTAATTCAATAGCGTCAGCAAAATTCCCCAATACCAGTTGTGACCCTTGGTGGTTGGGAAAATAACCTAAATGGCGCTGACTTCCTACCAATAGCGTCGCTCGTTCCACCAGCTCCTTGACTTGATCAGTTAAGCTAGCTGCTCCATCTAAACCAATGCCCACTACATGGATGGGTGACCTTTGGGATGTTTTATTACTCACTATCCCAAGCCAATACCATTAATCCATTCAAAATAGCTGCAGCCACTGGAGACCCTCCTTTAGCTCCTTCAACCCGAATCTGAGGGATAGATATCTTTGCCAAAGCAGCTTTCGACTCGAGCACTGAAACAAACCCAACCGTTGCGCCAATCACCAAAGCTGGTTTGACCTGAGAGTGGGGCAACTGCTCACATAAAGCCAACAATGCCGTAGGGGCATTACCAATCACAAAAATAGCCCCTGGAAACTGCTCAAAACATCGGAGTAAACCTGTTTCCGTGCGCGTCTTTCCTGGCAGAGCTACTGGTGCCTGGTCTACTGCGACGATCAGGGGATTACCAAAGGTTTTTGCCACCATACTGGCTATCCCCTGTTTGACCATTCCGACATCTGTAACAATTGGTGCTCCCTGCCGCAGTGCAGAAATACCAGATGCGATCGCATTTTCACTAAACCGAAGCAGTTGGGCAAATTCAAAATCAGCCGTACTATGGATTACCCTGCGCACAATAGCATACTCAGCTCGATTAAACTGATGCTCCCCAATCTGTTGGTCAATAATGGCAAAACTTTGCTCCATAATCGGATGCATCGACAATGCTTTCATCTCAATCCCCAACCCATACTCTGCTCCAACTTAAACACTCAGCACGCTACCCACTCAAAACTCCAAAACTGGCCATTCCGGTTCCCGCAAGAAGCGCATCATATTGTCAAACTTCCTTAATTGAGCCTGCCTAATCGATAGTACACTCCCTTCTACTTCTAGGGCTTGGCCACTTAACTCGAATAGGATATTGCTAATGCGATCGCTATCCAATTCCTGGGGGATATCTCCGAAATATCCTAGAGTGATGTGAGCCGTAAAATGGTATTGCTGTTCAATACCTAGAGCCATTAAATCAGAATTTTGATAAATACACCGACGCAGTTGCGCAATCCGATTGTATGCCTGTTCATCCTTGGGCGCTAGACATACACCAATCGCTCTGGGCATGACCATTAAGCCCAACAGCTGCCAGCTAATGGGATTACCACCATTTGCTAAAGACGTTTCCTGGCTGATACCGACATACTTGTCGAAACTTGCCTGTATCGACTGAAGCAGTTGAGTTTCAAACTGTGGATTTTCAGCCGTGGCATCTCGGTAAGCATTTTCCCAAATCAAGTCAGCCAGGGTTAAATGAAAACTATCCGGGGGTATGGGTACCATTAAACCCGGGTCTAGTTGCTGGATCAGCTCTTTTTGGAGCTGCTGCATGTTATTATAGAATGTTGAATTATTCGTCTCTTCCTCCCAAGGTGGTGTGATTACAGTGTAACCAGGAAAAGGGGCAGGCTCTCTGCTGCCATTAGGGAGACGTTTAAACTTGGGTGACTCTTGGATATTGAGTAACTGCGATTGATAGGTTGCGGTTAGGGTCAGCCGTGTGACCCGATTTAGATAACTTTGATATGTATCGTCCAATTTTGCCCCCTTACGTGTTCTGATATGGGAATTTACCAAAAAGCGATGGTGAAAGCCCCTGTCTTTTAAGCAGGGGATGAAACCGAGCGAGCCCTCACAGCCGACACATTTATGTGTCCTGTTTATAGTATAATGAGTAATTAGCGAGGAGGTGATCCAAGTGTACGGCTGTCAGCAAGTTTTATTGAGTCCAGATCTTGAGTTATTGGCAATTCTCAACTTTTTATGCACACAATCTCAGAGATTGACAAACATGGGCATCTACTTTGCCCGTCAACTCTACTTTAAAGCTAATCGCTACATCGACAAGTTTGAGCTAGAAAAAGAATACAAGCCCAATCGTCACTATAAGGCACTTCACTCCCAAGCAGCACAACAAATACTTCGTTCAGTGTACGAGTCCTTTAAATCCTACAAAGAATTGATTAAAGCATACCGAGAAGGGAAGATTGAGACTAGACCAAGACTGCCCAAGTATAGAAAAAAGGGAGGTTTGGCATTGGTCAGTTATCCCAAGCAAGCCTTAAGATTAATAGATGGAAACATAAGAATACCATTGGGCAGACAAGTAAAGTGCTGGTTTGGCATTGATAGTTTTAGATTACCTCTTCCTAGCAATATTAAATTTGATGACATCAGAGAATTAAGAATACTGCCAAGGAATAGATGTTTCTATGTTGAGTTGGTTTATAACAAAGGAATAGAAACACCAAGTGTAGAAATAAATAATGTACTTGGTATTGACCCAGGATTGGATAATTGGCTAACCTGTGTTTCTAATGTAGGAACTAGCTTTATTATTGATGGTAAGCACATCAAATCGATGAATCGTTGGTATAACAAACAGATATCAACAATCAAACAAGACAAACCACAAGGATTTTGGTCTAACCACCTAGCGGCGATAACTGAAAAACGTAACCGTCAGATGCGTGATGGAATTAACAAAGCCGCAAGACTGGTTGTCAATCATTGCTTGGAAAATCAAATTGGTCGAGTAATTTTTGGTTGGAATAAAGGAGGCAAACATGAGATAAGGCTAGGCAAAAAGACTAACTCGGAGTTTGTGCCAATTCCTACAGCTAGACTCAAAGAAAGAATTGCTCAGCTTTGTCAACAGTATGGAATCGAGTTCATAGAAACAGAGGAAAGTTATACCAGTAAAGCATCGTTCTTAGATGGTGACTATCTGCCAAAATATGGTGAAAAACCCGATGATTGGAAACCGTCAGGGAGAAGAACTAAGCGTGGTTTATACCGAACCACAATGAATTGGTATGTCAATGCGGATTGTAATGGTGCTGCCAATATAATACGTAAAGTAAGCAGAACGCTAGGTATTAGCCTAGACCGACTGGGTAGGGGCGTTTTGACTCGTCCCCACAGGGTTGTCCTGTGGTCAGTTAATAAGAAAACAGCGTGGAGTGACGTGGATTCATCCCGTCACGAAACATCCTTATTAGAATCCCCCGTCATTTATGCGGGGGAGTAGTCAACTCTATTGGGGAAAGGATGACTTTGCCATGGCTCAAGCCGTGGACAAACTGCGTCGATCCTTAGTTGACCCCAACTGGGCTAGTTTTAACTATGACAAAATTTCCCCAGACCAACCAGATGCTGTAATTCAAGCCTTGAATCAAGTAATGACTCCTCCGTTTGGCATCGGTGGACGTCTAGTGTGGTTAGTCGATACAACCCTGTGTCAGCAATGTTCGGACAATTTACTGGCAGAATTAGAGCGTACTATACCAGTCATTCCTAAACACTCCGTTTTGTTACTAACTACCCCCCATCGACCAGATCCACGACTCAAGTCCACGAAATTACTGCAACAGTACGCCCAGATTCAGGAGTTTGCTCTGATTCCCCCCTGGAAGACCCAGCAGCTGCTCAATCGGGTCAAGTCCTACTCCGTTGAATTTGGGGTCAAACTAACCAATAGTGCCGCTGAACTCTTAGCCGAATCCGTTAGCAATGACACCCGACAGTTATTCAACGAACTGGAAAAATTACGACTCTACGCGCTGTATGATAGCCAACCCTTATCAGAAAGTACCGTTGCCACCCTGGTAGTGGCTAATACTCAAAATACCTTGCAACTGGCAGAGGCGATTCGGCAAGGGGATGGGGCAAAAGCCTTGGAGTTGTTGGCTGCCTTGATCAACCACAATGAACCTCCTTTAAAGATTGTCGCTACCTTAATTACCCAGTTTCGTACCTGGTTGTGGGTGAAGTTGCTGGTCAGTGAGGGGGAAACCGATCTAAATGCGATCGCTAACACTGCCAATATCAATAACCCCAAACGAGTTTACTTCCTCAAACAAGACGTGGAGTTCCTTTCCCCCAAGCAACTCATCTCCACTCTGCGCGTGTTGCTGGAGTTAGACCTCAACCTCAAAACCGGAGCAGACCCCCTTTCAACATTACAAACTAAGGTGATACAACTTTGTGAAATCTTTAACAGTTCAAGAGTTTAGAACCGTCAGTGGCTTCACCCAGGCTAGCTAAAAGGATTGAAGGTTAAATTCTTTTTATACTCATGCTTC
>NZ_JAAHHE010000190.1:0-12321 GCF_010692525.1 Moorena sp. SIO3B2 | reverse complement strand
GCTAATCCTTGAAGCAAAGGTTGAGCTTCATGCTCTTTAAAGCCCTCTAGTTGAATCGCCTGACCAATATTAAAAGGAGTTCTTTTGTGGTCAGTAATTAAGCCAGAGGGGGTAGCCACCCCAAACAGAGCAAAGGTTAAATTGCCATAGTCTCGATTGATAGTACGCTGATTATAGCAGAAGCGAATCAGAGCAAAAAAGTCATTAACTGGAAAATTCAAGCCCAACACGCTATCAACTTCATCAATAAAAACTACCCTTTTATTGGGTAAACTGTTATCTGGTTGCTCAAGTTCATCCAGCAACACTTCTTCTAGAAATTGACTCAACCGCTGAACCGTAGAAATATCCCCTCTTTCATTCCACCACTTTTTTAAATTCACCTTTCTTCGTAAACCAAAACTTCGCCATAGCTCTACTGCCAATCCCTTATACCATTGGTCAGGGGTAACATTTTCGCTGCCAATCCGAGTCAGGTCGATGGCCGCGCAGCTAATCCCCTCATGGTTCAGGTGGTTAATCATACGTACCATCAGGCTTGACTTGCCCATCTGGCGGGGATTGAGAATGTAACAAAACTTCCCTTGCTTTAATGATTTGTAGAGAGTTCTGTCAGCAGAACGCACCACATAAGTGGGAGAATCCATCGGTAAACTTCCCCCCACTTGATAATCAAAATTCGCGGCTTGTTCGTCACTCTTCAGTAACTCGTTTTCAAATATTAGTTCCGCTTGAGTAGCTTTGAGAACTTCCAAAGTTTGAGATAGTTCTTGAGTGCGCTCTTCTACTTTAAGCTCTAGATTGCGGTTATAGTCTTCTAACTGTCCATAGAGACGAGCATTTTCAATAGAGATAGCAGCTTGAGCAGAAAGCATTCTTAAAACTTCAATGCGATCGCTAGTAAATGCCTCTGTGGTTAAATTATTTTCTAAATATAAAATACCGCTTAGTTTGCCTTGATTTAACAAAGGAGTACAGATAATCGATTTGGGTTGAGTGGCAACAATGTAGGGGTCACGAGTAAATTGTCCTTGATTAGCCGCATCACTTAAGACTAAATTTTCCTGGGTGCGAGCCACATAATTAATGATAGAGACTGACAAGATCGGGGTTTGACTAGCAGCATCCACAGAGTCTACTGGCAGGGATTGCAGTGTAGTCACCTGATCAGAATCCACTGTTCCTTCAGCTTCAATTACCCAATCACCGTCTTTATCCAGTATCAGAAAACCTTGTTGAGCCCCTGCATTCTCAATCAGGATTTTCATTAACTTTTCCAGCAACTTGTCTGGGATAATTTCCCCAGAAATAGTTTGCGATGCTTTCAGAATGCTATTGATATCCAAAACACCAGATGTAGTTTTACCTGAGTCGGTAATGGACGGATTTAAGCTAGTTTTAATAGTATCTGTTGAAACTGTAGCTAAAAATTGTGGGTATCGAGCTTCCAAATCTTTGACCTTAGCCACAGCTCCCCAGCCTTGATAAGTATAGTGGGCATCTTGTAGGTAGTGGCGAGCAACGTGGTTTTGGTTTCTAGCTAAATAGAATTTGCCTGCTAGTTCATAAGCTAGGGCTTCGTCGTTGAGATAGTCGTTTTTATGGGCTAAAGTAATAGCGCGGTCGTAATAGTCTCTAGCTTCGCTATCTTTGCCTAAAACTCGGGTTCGTTCAGCTTCGACTAGATAAAATTTGTGTAGAAAATTCATCGGAGCTTGCTTTGCCCATAGTTCCATTTTTTCTTGTTTAGCAGCAACCTTGGTCAAGATTTCTGCTCTTTCAGTCTCTGAAGCATCAGGATAAAATGCTAGTCGAGCCAGGGCATCATAGAAGTAGGCAGTGGTAAGGATGAATGATGAGCCAGCATTAGCACCATATTCTTCAAACTGGTCGGCATATTCAACAGCTTGCTGAAATTCATGGAAAAGATAACACAGAGTAAGTTTATGTGAATAAGCGTGCATCAGTGCAGTGCGATCTCCACTGGCAAGATGGACTGGCATCATCTTTTCTTCATCATATGCTTCACCAATCAAACGGCAGGGATTGTCGGCTTCTCCCATCAAGTTAAGGATAGCCTGCATATAGGTTTGAGTCCAATGAAGGTAAGCTTCCTGCTGAGTTTGAATAGTAGCTACAATTGCTTTTGCTGTCTCTTTCTTAGCATCAATCAGTTCCACGCCACTCAGGTATAAAGCGTAGGCATAGGTAACCATAGGACTAGCGGCATATTCAAGATCTCCAATCTCTATCGCATTTTGATAAGCTTCCATGGATAAAGATGATGTGTCCCTGAGCGGTTCCTTCCAATGCTTGAGCTGCAACTTATATGCTGTATAAGTTCTTGCTTTAAATGTTTTATCTTTGAATCGTTCTAGTAACTTCAAAGCCAGTTGACCAAACTGATAGCCAGCCTCAAGCTCCCCTAATAAGCAGAGGATAAGCCCGTAACCGGCATAGGGAAAAGCAGAATCAGCTGAATGACCATACTGAATCGATAAATTCACCTGTCGGCACCAAATTACCAAGCTGAGTTGATTCATTGCTATGTAGGCAGGACTAAACAAGTAGTTCATAACCCGCATAGCTGCTAGTTTATACGGATCGATCATTTGGGGTAAGTCCATTAGCGCTTGGGCTTGCCTGCCCCCCAAGGCAGACTTGATCTGCTCTATCTCTGCCGTCAGATCAGATTGGCTGGATTGTTCAGGTAATTCGATCCCAAGTAATTTCAGAACGTCTAGCCCACTTTTGACTGCTTCTATAAATTTTATTTGAGCACAATAGGCTTGAATTTTGACTTCATAGACTTTGACTTTGTCTAGCAGTGTTTGGGCTTTTTGCCAGACTATCTCAGTCAAGGGCTCCATTTGGTCGTAGTTGGCAATTGTATAAGCTGCTTCTGCTGCCTCCATATACAAATCTAAGCTGAGGTTATACTGGTGCGACCAACTCTGGTTACCTAACAAACTTAAGCCGGTCTGGAGATAATTGAAACCAAGTTGATGAGCAGCTGAAGATTTCGCTTTTTTGCCTGCTCGTAGATTTAATAGAGCTAACTCATCTCGCTCTGTTTGTCCCTCAATTAGCTCCCGACCTTTGTTCAACTGGTTAACAATCTCAAACAGCTTCTGTTCAGATTCTTCAGAGGATGTATTTTGCAGTAACAACTTGCCAATGCCCAGATGTACTGCTTGGGTATCTGCTTTGGGAATCAGCGAGTAAACTGCTTGTTGGATGCGGTCGTGGGCAAATTTGTATTCTACAACTAACTGATTTGACAATCCTTCTACATCAAGTTCCACCAACTGGTAGGCATAGCTAAGGGGTATAATTAGACCAGATTGGAGTGCTGACCGTAAATCCGTTGCAGTTTCCCCTATAGATTTTTCATATATCACTGCCAGTGTTTTCAGCTCAAACTGGTTCCCTATGCAAGCGGCTAATTTTAATAAGGCTTGAGTTTGTGTGGGTAAGTCTTTAACTTTTTTAGTCATCAACTCCACCACATTATCTGTAAGGGGTTGCGCTTTTATTTGCTCTATATCCCACTCCCATTTCTGAGAAGGATAGTTAAAATACAACCAACCTTCAGAATACAGAGATTTTATAAACTCATTGATGAAAAACGGATTTCCGCCAGTTTTTTCCTGTATTAATTTTGCAAGGGGTTTAGCAGTTATTGAATCTACGAAAAACGTATCAACGATAAGTTGGCTAACATCAGTTAAGGCTAAGGGGGGAAGTAGTATTCTCTTAATGTTTACCCTAGCTGATTCAATCTTTTCCAAGGTTTGAGTCAACGGATGTACTTCGTTTACTTCATTATCCCGATATGCCCCAATGAAAAATAGATATTTATTATCTCCTGCTGTCATCAGCAGTTGAATTAATTTCAACGAAGCTCTATCTGCCCACTGTAAATCGTCAAGGAAAATGACTAACGGATGTTCCGGTTGAGTGAATATCTTAATAAATTTTTGAAAAACAAAATTAAAGCGATTCTGGAGTTCTGTTGGCGGAAGCTCTGGGACAGGTGGTTGTGAACCAATAATCAGTTCTACTTCAGGAATAACTTCAATGATTACCTGTCCATTTTCCCCTAATTCCCCTTGCAGCTTCTGTCGCCAATTGTTAATCTCTTGCTCACTTTCGGTGAGTAACTGTTGTACTAATGACCGAAATGCCTGAATTAAGGAAGCGTAAGGAATATCTCGTTGAAACTGGTCAAACTTACCAGAAATAAAATAGCCATGTTGCCGAGTCAGTGGCTTATATAGCTCCTGTATTAATACTGACTTGCCAATACCAGAATACCCCGAAACCAGCATCATTTCACTAGCTCCTTGGCTGACTCGATCAAAAGCAGCTAATAGGGTAGCAATCTCCTGTTCTCGTCCATACAGTTTTTGTGGTATTTGAAATTGATCGGAAACCTTGTGCTGATCGATTAGCAAAGTATCAATTTGCCCTTTGGTTTGCCACTGTCTGAAACATTCTTCTAAATCTGCCTTGATCCGATAGGCTGATAGATAGCGTTCCTCAGCATTTTTCGCCATCAATTTGAACAATAGCGCTGAAATAATTGGTGGAATATCTGGTTTGATTTCCTGTGGTGGTGTCGGTTGTTTAGCAATATGACAATGGACTAATTCCAAAACATCATTGCTGGGGAAGGGTAACTGTCCCGTCAGCAATTCATAAAAGGTCACCCCCAGGGAGTAAAAATCAGTGCGGTAATCGATGGCTCGATTCATTCGACCTGTTTGTTCTGGGGAGATATAAGCTAAGGTTCCTTCTAATACATTCGGGTTGCGAAAGGTTGAGATTTCTCGGGACAGTTTGGTTGAAATCCCAAAATCAATTAGCTTAAGCTTACCAGTATTCTGATTTAAGATAATATTTGATGGGTTAATATCTTTGTGAATAATATGCTGCTGGTGAACCTGACCGAGAATGTCAACAATCTCAATGGCCAGGTGGAGAAACTCAGCAATTGTGAATTCCTGCTTCGGAATTATCCGATTGAGAGATTCGCCCCCAAAATCTTCTAACACCATCACCCAGTTAGTTTCTAGGTTTTCCCAGCTGTAAACATCGATTACACCGGGTAAGTTAATAGTTTGGGTTGTTTCATACTCTCGCTTGAACCAAGCAATGGTTTCCGGGGAAGGATAAGCCTGTTTGAGCATTTTAACGATAACAGGTTGGTCATCTGCCCGCCGATGTCCCCGATAGACTAGGGAGTTGGTGCTCTCATGGAGTTTTTCCGTAACTTGGTAACCTGATAAATCGCGCATGCTTACCTCCTTTAAAGGAGTTTTGATCAGCTCAAACCACAACCAGTGCGGTTTGAGCTGATCAAATAATAATCCATTTGCCCAATTGTACAAAGTTATGAGTGATTTACAGTCAAACACCCCACCTAACCGTTAGGTTAGGTGGGGTGCATCTCCTAAAAGCTGTTTGACCCGGTGGGTGGAATGGGCACCTTTACAAAAGCAATGCAGCTTCTTCTTCTTCTTCTGATGGAGAAGGCTCTGGATCTGGCAAGGGAAAAGGGTCTGGATCTGGCAAGGGATCGGGACCGGGATCGCCCATAGTAAGGGCAATGGGAACTTGTTCGTCTGCAAATAACCCTGCAATTTTAGCAGCTTCTTTGCTGATCATCGCCGTCTGCTCTGCTTCAGATAAACCCACTTTGTCCATTACGGAACTGGGGTTATTGATGAAAAAACTTTGTTTCTTGGGGTCAAGGGCCAAATCGGTTAATAAATCAAATAGTTTACTCATCAGATATCCTCCTAATTTTTATAGTCACGAATCGAGAATCTAAGCTAATGGTAGTCATTTTACCCACAGCAACAATTTCTTAAATTCTTTTTCCCGTTCTGCTTCTGACAATGCTGGAGTTTGAACAAGCCTTTCCAGTGCGTATTGATCATAGATTATCAAGGCAAGCAATCGATAAGGCCATGCTTCACCAGTCATCTCATCATAGTGTTGATCATAATATCGCAGAATTTCACTTAAATCAGCAAGGAAGGAAAGACCACTGGCAGATCCTTCGACCCATGCAAAGTTTTGCCACAGCCATAATTGTGCCTCTGCTTTAATATCAGGATTGTTGGGTTCAGGATTGTTGGGTTCAGGATTGTTGGGTTCAGGATTGTTGGGTTCAGGATTGTTGGGTTCAGGATTGTTGGGTTCAGAATTATTGAGGACATCATCAATAAGCTCCTTTAATTTATGTCCTGACATAACTTCTGGCTCAGCCAGCTTCTTCAACTTATTCTTGGTTTTAGGCTCAGCCTTTATCATGTATCTCAATACTGCTTTACATATCTCAGCAAGCTTGGCATCTATTTTTTGAATAAGTATCTTGCATTCTTCTCTAAATTTATCATTAAGTTGGTCTTTTTCCTTCTTTTGTGTACCTTCAATTACCTTGAAAATGAGTTGACCTATCAAATCACCTGGCTTCAGGATCAAGAGTTGTTGCGTACAAGCGATCGCTGCACTATAGTATCTCTCTTTCTCTTTTGAGTTATCTTGTCTCTTCGTTAAATAAAAAAACAGAAATGCATGTTCATAAAGACTTACCCTCCTGCTTACTAAGAATGGAACAGGAGAAGGAGAGTGTTGTAAAGTCTCCATGTCTGGAGATATTTGTGTTTCTACTCCCAAATCCCACAATGACTCCTCGTATTCTTGAGCTAATCTGTGAACTGTCGATCGCATACCCCAAGCCCAGGCATATGTGGGGATAAGTTCAATCGCTTTGTTAAGATAATTCAAAGCTTGTTTTTTACTTTCTTGATCTATCTCATTTTCTTTGATTAATTTAATCTTATCCAGAGTTATTTTCAGGCGGTAGGTTGCTCCCAAGTGAGCTAATGCCCACCCATAGTTGCTGTTTTCTGGTGCTTTATGAGCAAGCGCTTTTTTGAAATGTTTTATAGCTGAGTCAATAGATTTATTTTTCTGCTCTTTATCATTTTCTGTAATTGCTCGTAGACGGTATGTTTCACCTAGATGTGCATAAGCCCAGAGATAGTTATCATTCTTTTTGACGGCTTTTTTCAAGTACTTTTCGGCCTTAGCATAATCCATCAACTGGTAGTAAGTTGTTCCTAGGTGGGCATTAAGCCAAGCATTGTCCGAGTCACTTTTTTGAAGTTCTTCAAATTTCTCTATCGCCTGTTCATAGGCTCCTGACAAGCGAAGAGTTTCTGCTTTTTGAGCAAGAGCCCAAGTGTTATTATCCATCTGTATCAAATTCCTCCTTGACTGTTATTTGAAACTTAATTTATTGAGGTTTGTTGTCTCAAAAGCTGTAAGCATATGCGCTACGTGCAGGCTACGCCAACAGCTATCAGCGTGTCGCGTATCAGCTTATGCGCTATGCCCACGCTACTTGATGTGCTTATGGGCTATTAATCTGAGTTACGGAAAGCTGTTCGCGTAGCGTGAGCTTTTAGCTCACGGCTGACCGCTGACGGCTGACCGCTGACGGCTGAATGCTTAACTAGCGAGTAATGCCTGAGTTTTCGGATCATCTCGCCACTCCATCCAAGCTGGGTCGTGAGCGACTAACTCAATGGCTTCATCATTAATAGGAATAGCTTCTTCTAGATATTCCCATGCTTGTTCGCAGTTACCTACCAAGATGGCTAAGCCGCTCAGTCGGTACAGAATATCTCCTCGATCCCCTGTCTGCCATTGAGAGCGCAATACTGACCGCGTAAGCTCAATCTCACTTTTGGCCTGGGTCAATCCTTGCCAACGAGCCTTTGCTACTGCAATACAGTACAAAGCTGTAGTGTCATCAGGAACTTCCTCTAACCTCTGCTGGCAACAAGCGATCGCTTCAGCATATTGGCCATCGTAGCAAAGGATTAACCCTCTCTCAATCCGCCAATTTTTCACAAATATGGTTTTGTCAAAGGCGATAGCACGGTCAAAATCAATCAGGGATTTCTTGTAGCACTTCATCAGCTCATAAACTCGGCAACGATAGGCAATTGCCCAAAAGTAATCCGGCTTCAGCTCAATGGCTCGATCCAAGTCAGCCACTGCCATTGTGTAATATGCTTCCCCCATAAAGCGGTAGGTTACGCCCCGGTGAGCGAGAGCCCAAAGGTAGTTAGGGTTGAGATCAATAGCGCGGCTAAAATCTGTTCGGGCTTCCTGATAACGTTTGATCTGACAGTAGGTTTGCCCACGGTGAGCGAGAGCCCAAGGGTTGTTAAAATTTAGCTCAACGGCATCGGTGAACTTGGCGAGGGCAGCTTCAAAATTTCCCATCAGCCGATCCGCCTCACCTTGCTGAGCTATAGCTTTAGCTTTCTGAGGGTTCTGTGGGGACGCTAACTTGAGGTCAGACACAGTTTGTTGATAAGCTGTCATCATATCTGTTTCTCCCCTGTAGCTTCTTTAACAAAAGACATACCTAAGCGCGCCATCATTTCTTTGTCCACAGGTGCTAGAGCTTGAGGCGGAATATAAAGGGTTGAAACCTCAGTAACACTGCTTTGTGGTAGCTTGGACAGAGGAATACGCTGGATAACTGGTTTGCAAACTGGATAATAAACTGCTGCTTCGTAAACAATCACTTCATGGTCACCTCCATAATGTGTCTTTAAGACCTCGGTCAATATGGTTAGAGGACGAAACTGTTCCTCCGGTTTATAAAAACCGAGATTGCCAACCATGGCAATCTGCCACAAAATCAAGGGGCTAGTGGGGTCAAATTTACGCCGTCGAATCAAAAAGTCCGTTGCTTCAAAACTTTGACACCCGTTTCGACCAGGATCGACACCAAGGTCAGCAAATAAGCAATCTTCCGCAGAAATTCCAGGTAGCATCTGTGCTCTGAAGCCTTCACGATGTGCCTGTTTAATAGCTGCCTGCACTGGATTGGCAAAAACCCCAGGATGACCGTAAAACACAGCACAGACATTCAGCCCCTTACGAACTTCTGTCAATATTTTTTCGGTCATTTCTTGATAAGTCTGTCTGCGCCATTGATTGTTCCGGTTATATGGCAAAGGTTCTGCTGTGGCATTCAATTCTTTGAGCCATTTAGCGGTTACTGGGTCAGCCAACGCATATAAAACCTTGTCCGCTTGTTCTATCCAGGCTTTCGCCCCCAAGGTCAGATGACTTACCAATTGAATCCCCGTACCGACAATAGTTAAAGAGCCAGTTTCCAAATTCAATTTACTCTTCAGCTTAGAATCGGAGTTTTTGATCATCATCAGAGTAACAGACACAAGACACAGACATTTAAGGTAAGCTATCAGCTATCAGCTTTCAGCATTCAGCATTCAGCTTTCAGCATTCAGCTTTCAGCTTTCAGCATTCAGCTTTCAGCTTTCAGCTTATGCTATGATGGGAACGCTACACCGAACAGCTTTTGAATCAGCAACGCTTTATTTTAAGCATTAGGCTGACAGCTGACAGCACCTCAAGTAGCGTGAGCTAAAAGCTCACGGCTGAATACTTACTATATTAGTTTGACTTTTGACCTATGAAACTCATAAAACTCATATAAAATCTCATATAAAATCTCATGAAAAAACTAATAAACAAAATATTGAATCGTAAACGGAGCATTAAAAACTGATCGTAAGCATTCAGCTAATGGGCTACGCCCACGCTACGCGAACAGCTAATGGGCTACGCCCACGCTACGCAAATGGCTGACCGCTGACCGCTGACCGCTGACCGCTGACCGCTGACCGCTGACCGCTGACCGCTGATCAATAATGATTAGGCTACAAGACAGAGGGTGCGTACATAAACTGCTGCTCTCCCTTTTTCATAAAATACTGTCGATACAATTCACAACTTGCGATCGCTTGAGCCCCTGAAAGTTTAATCAACCCCATACTGCTTAACTTGTGAGTTAGGATGGGGTCTAAGGGCACAGGTTCAGTGGCCTTGAGAACCGTATCAAGAGCTTGTGCTAATTCCGGCTGTTTTGCCAATGTTGCCCAATGACGCTGCAAGTGATGAGCATAAATTCCAGTGGCAGTGGGAGCACTTTCTAGCAGTTGGGACAGAGTTATATCCTTGCGACTAAGATGATAGAGCGTTAAGTTTACCAGTGCCGGATGTCCCCCCAGCATTACCATTAATTGTTTAGCTTCTTCGGGACCTACCCAGTCGAGTCCGTAGCTTTGGGCTAACTGCTGCACCTCATCCTGGCTGAAGTTTTTTAACTGAACCGGCAGCCCCACATTGAACGGAGACTGGTTAAGCTCCAGGGGAACGTAAATTTCCGTGGAGTGAACCACTACCAGGCGAAGCTTTTGCCAGATGGGCAGTCTTTTCCCTTCTTCGTACCAAGAACGCAACAGAGGTAAAAAATCCTTGGCGACTTGGGGATGCTCGAAAATCTGGCTCACCTCATCCAATGCCAAGATTAGGGGAGTATCAATTAACTCAAGTAGATAGTCTTGGAAGTAGAGGGTGCAGCTAATTTTACTGCCCAGGTCTTCATCCCAATACTCGTCTAGCATCGGTTTACGCTGAAGCTGGTGAGCGATGTTGGCACACAGCCAGCGCAAAAATTGATTCAAATTGCTTAAAATTTCCTGCTCGACTTGCTCTAGGTTCAAGCTCACAGTATGGTAGCCCAGGCGGTTGCCATGGTCAAGAATCCTCAGCAGCAGAGACGTTTTGCCCATTTCTCTGGGAGCTTTAATCCTGATTAACGCTCCCGGTTTCTTGATTTCTTGATAAACTTGCTCCTCAAGGGAAGAGCGTTCTAGGTAAAAGGGAGAGTCGAGAGGGATTGAGCCACTGGGGTAGCTTGGTAGTATCTCACCGGTTTCATGGGCGGGATTGCCCGGCAGATCTTGCTTCACCAGATCTTGCTTCAAAGGGTTTGTCTCTGAGGATGTTTGGGCAGTGGCATAAGACTCCAGCAGCACCCGACAGTTTTTCTTGCTTACCCGCTGGCCAATCACCTCCGAGAGTCGCTGATACAAATCTGGAGCAACGACATTGGTCAGGTAGCCTGCACTATAACCTGCTTCGAGGGCAATTTGGTTATAAGTTCTATACTGCCAAACCCCACCCAGCATAATTACTTCTGTGGAAGTAAGGGGTCGATGTTGACTATCTTTTAGTTGACGGTCAACAATTTCCAGTATACTATTAATATTCATGTACAAGGTCACTGAAATTTATCAACAAGCACCTTTTAAGTGCTCGAGCAAACGTGACACACCGAAACGTCACCTAAAGGTTTGGCCTTACCCTTTTGAAAACTAAAAGCTATAGTGTTTATTGAATTTAAAAAACACTATTAAAACACTATTATGCATAATATGAATCAGCAAATCAGATGGGTTTACCCTGAATGAGCAACCAATTTTAGGTAAGCATTCAGCCGTCAGCCGTCAGTGGTCAGCCGTTAGTGGTCAGCCGTTAGTGGTCAGCTTATTGTATTCAAAAGCTGTTCATAAAGTAGCGTGCCCATAGCGCATAAGCTAATGGCTAATAGCTGATAGCTGATAGCTGATAGCTGATAGCTGATAGCTGATAGCTGATAGCTGATAGCTGATAGCTGATAGCTGATAGCTAATGGCTAATAGCTGATAGCTGATAGCTAATAGCTGATAGCTGATAGCTGATAGCTGATAGCTGATAGCTGATAGCTTACAATTTTAGAGCTGATGACTGGGCAATGGCACCCCAGTTAACCAGCAGTGGGAGCATGTCACTTATGCCGAACATTTGTACGCTTATTTGGGTAATAGGTAATGGGTAATAGGTAATGGGTAATAGGTAATGGGTAATAGGTAATGGATAATAGGTAATAGGGGGAGCCTGTCACCTATCAATATTTGTACATTATCTATAGCTCCCGGGTTTAAGCTTGCGCTAATGGGAAATAGTACTAATGTTTCAGCAACGCCAGACCTCCTTTCATTTCTTCTCCTGACCCTCAGCTATAATACCATATATAATTTCCAGCTTAATATTAAATATTGTTAACTAGTTGTATTCCTGGGACTCCCTGACTGGGGAGGGCTATTATAGCAGAGAATAGCAGAGAATAGCAGAGAATAGCAGAGAATAGCAGAGAATAGGCAAAAAAGTGGCGTTTGCGCTTCAAAGCCATTGATTTTGTTTGTATAAACGCGATTTAGTCAGATTTTTATAAGCGGGAAATGGGGAGATATAGCGCTACGCGCAAGTCCGCAAGTCACAAGTCAGAAGTCAAAAGTTTACTACAACAGGTTTTCAGCTTTTAGCCATTTCCTAACTTTATTGCGTAGTGCTATAGGAAGAATTCTCCCCATTTCC
>NZ_JAAHHE010000019.1:0-78422 GCF_010692525.1 Moorena sp. SIO3B2 | reverse complement strand
GATACTTATAGCAATCGCTTTAGCAATTGTGATAATTTTTACTCCCTACTTCCTACTCCCTGTTGCCTTTGATATAGAGGATTTTTGCTTATTAATTAAGATGGGTTTGCTATGCCTTTGCGGTCAGGCTCCCTAAGGAAAACCGCAGGAGGGCAGTTTCAATCAGACACCGGTTCGCTATAGGTGATTAAGATTTTGTTACTAACGACTACCAAGACGGTATCACAAATCCTGACCAACAAAACTTAATATAATCTAAAATTATAGCCCCACTCCCGACTCCCGACTCCCTATTCCCTATTCCCGACTCCCTATTCCCTCGGTGCGCTTGACCTAGGCGAATTAAATTCGCCTAGGGTCGCACCGCTCCCGACTCCCGATTCCCGACTCCCGACTCCCTAAGGAATTTATTACAAAAATTTTCAAAATATGCTATAATATAATGTTTTTTGTGGTAAACTAAAAGTGTGGAGAATAAATTCCACGGAAGAGCCAGCCCGGACATGTTCAAGCGGGTCGGGCTGGCTCTTGATCCCCATTTACAGGAGACAACTTATATTATGTGCTATAGTCAACGCCTATACGGATGGGTAATGATTCGGCTATTGCCCCACATGCCACCACTAGTTTTCGCTCGGTTTGACAACCTTTCCGATGCCAAGAGCCATTCCCAGGCTCTGAAACAGTTGATGCCCGATGCGAAATTTTTGATTTTTTTTGATAGAGGTCTGCCGATGGAGCAAGACGAATAATCTTAGGGGCTCAAGGGGTGATGATCATTATCACCCCTTGATGATTTGATTTTTTCGTTAAAAAGATCTTCAGCTATAGCGCAGCGCTATAAAAAATAATTAGTGGTCAGCAGCCAGTTGCTAATGAAATTACCACCAACAACTAACTACTAACCACTAACTTAAACTTTCAATTCCTTTAGTAATCTAGGAATTCTAAATAGGTTGTGAATTATTACTTAGACAGAATCCCTTAACTACAAATGTTTTGGGTTGATTGATTTTTACAAATCGTTTATAAACCCGATTGTATCAATCTACTGCCAACCATTGTCAGCTTGATACAACACATAATCAGCAAGGGCTGTAATCACATCCGGTTTTAGGCGACCTTTGAAGGCTGGCATGGGGGGCTTACCATTGGTGATCTGGTAAACGATCTTGTCCTTAGAGTACATGCCATACTTCTCAAGGGCATCCTTTTTCAGAGTTTTTTGGGCATTGATTAAATTCTTGCCACCCGCATGACAACTGGCACAGTTACCTGCGAAGACTTGTGCTGATTTAGCTAGGGCTGCTGGATCTATGGCTGCAGCTACTTCGACAGGTTCAGCAGGAGTAGTTTCTTCCTCTGCTACTGCTTCTGGTTCAGCGGGAGCAGCAGGCTCAGGTGCTACAGCTACCTCAGTAGTTTCAGCAGGAGTAGTTTCTTCCTCTGCTACTTCGGTAGGTTCAGCAGGAGTAGTTTCTTCCTCTGCTACCTCAGTAGGTTCAGCAGGAGTAGTTTCTTCCTCTGCTACCTCAGTAGGTTCAGCAGGAGTAGTTTCTTCCTCAGCCACCTCAGTGGGTTCCGCTGGGGATTCCACGGTTTCGGTAACTGCAGCAGTTGGGGCAGGTGTGGTTTCTGGAGGAACAGTAGCTGTAGTTGCGCCACCGCAACCATAGGTCAAGGTCAACACACAGACCGTTACCACAACCAGTGATAATAGCTTTTTCAATGCAATTTGTCTCATGAGATTAAAAAAAACAAGTGGGCTAGTCCATACAGGATTGTCAGATCATGTTTTTCTTTCCGTCAAAAGACAAGCTGTCAAACTTCTTTATTCCTGACTTGAAGCGCAGTAAGGGCGCACACTGTGCGCCCTTACGTCATACCCTAGGGTTATAGTTGCTGGGTAAGTCTTGATTTAAGTTAACTAAACTACCACGATTTGCGATCGCTTAAGTCTTAGAATAGTTAATCTTGTGAAAGCTGTGTGGTTTTGACATTGCTGGAAGTCTTGATCCACAGCCCTAGTCCTAGTGCTACTATGACTCAGCTTCAACAATGATTGTGCCTCCCATGCCAGCACCACGGTGGGGGGCACAGTAGTAGGAGTATGTACCAGGCTCATCAAACGTAGATGTATAGGAAGAACCCGCAGCCATCAACATGTTTTTGTGACTCAGAGATGGATAGCCATCAACAATAACATTATGAGGACCAATTTTGTTCATCACCCACTTGACAGTTTCCCCTGCTTTGATGGTAATAACACTTGGTTCAAATTTTAGTTGCCCATTGTCTGTACCCATTTTTATAGTGTAGGTTCCTCCACCAGCTGCAGCAGCAGGCTCAGGTGCTACAGCCACCTCCGTGGGTTCCGCTGGAGTAGGTTCTTCTTCAGCGATCTCAGCGGGTTCCGCTGGGGATTCCGCCTCTTGGGCAACTTCAGCAGCTGGGGCAGGTGTGCTTTCTGGAGGAACAGTAGCTGTAGTTGCGCCACCGCAACCATAGGTAAAGGTCAAGATACAGAAGGTTACCACAAGCAGTGATAGTAGCTTTTTCAATGCTATGTTTTTCATAAAAAAAATTGAACCATGACTGTCAACGGTTCAATTATATGACAACTCGTCATACACATTACAAGCTGTCAAACTTATGATCAAACTTATTATGATCAGATGGCTTAGAAAGCCTACAGGTAAAGGGAAGGGCGGCTGGCACAAACATCACCGAGGCAGCAATTAAGTAATCTGCTAGTATGGCCAGGGAAATGCTAAGCTGCCATCACACCAGCAGCAATAGGGGCAAATCCACCTATGATCAGGGTATCTTAGGTGCGGGAGATCATAGGTGGACATGATTAAGGATTCTTTTTACTTGCACAAGGATTCTTTTTACTTGCACAAGGATTGGATTTACCGGCACAAGGATTGCCTTGCTCTGTAGTACTCTCACCAGGAGTAGTATTGGTTGTGGGAGCACCACAGGATGTTACCAGTCCTAGAGTGACAATTGAGGCAGCAGCGATAGTAGCAAAATACTTAATTTTCATGGCAATTCCCTCCTTTGCTGTAATGAAGGTTAATTTTTATCTGCATTGTACATGAGTAATAATTGAAATGGCTTAAAATGAATTGCTTGAAACTGAATGAAACCTGAGAGATGACTGAGGAAGAGCTGAGAAATGACTAGTAGCGATTTAGCTGCTTTCCCAGCAGTCAAATTTCAGTCAGACTTTAAAACAGCCCTGTCTCCTGAAGCAAGGGTAATTTTGTGATTGCTTTTTTTCGTAAATTCAAATGTAAATTGAAATGTAACTTAAAAACATCGTCAGCTTATGTGCATAAGCTGAGAGCTGAGAGCTGAGAGCTGAGAGCTGAGAGCTGAGAGCTGAGAGCTGAGAGCTGAGAGCTGAGAGCTGAGAGCTGAGAGCTGAGAGCTGATAGCTGATAGCTGATAGCTTACAAAACATCTATCAAAAACCTTGCTTAGGTAAACTGTATGGAAAGTAGTGATTGGTTGCTGACAAATCAAGGCAACTGTGAACCCTGTGAGATACCTAGTGACTGGGAATGGTCAACGAAACCCTATCGACTCTATCGGTTTCTGACTGACCTAGAGGATACTCTCGATCAGATTAACGATGAGCGCCAACTGCTCCAAGTAATTCGTCCTTTGGTACGTCGCTTACTCACTAGTTCCTACTGGCTACAGGGTGAATATCTTGAACCTAACCCTGACCCAGGCTGGTCGGTGCAAATGCTTTATGATGAAATCAATTATCCCTTAACCGTCCAAAATGTAGTCTGGTTACCGGGAAGAGTTTCTCCCATTCACAACCATGGTACATGGGGAGTAGTAGCCGTGATCAGTGGCCAGGAAAAAAACACCTTTTGGCGGCGTACTGATGACCCAGACTTTCGCGATCGCATCGAACAAGTAGGAGAAAAAATCCTATTCCCTGGAGATATTATTAGTTTTACCTCTGATGGGATCCATAGTGTGGAAGCAATGGGAGATGAACCAACAATTACCTTTAATATTTATGGAGAAACCAACTACGACCAGCGATTTGAGTTTGATCCACTAACCCATACGGCAAAGATATTTTGAATTAAGAATTGAGAATGTAGAATTAATAATTCAGAATTAAGAATTAAAAAAATATAACATGTTGAAGTTTGTCTGTCATAATTGCTAAGTTAGCACCTAGGGGAGTAGCCAAAAAATAAAATACCAGATTTTAGCTTGTAGGGTGGGCAAAAATATTTTGGTTCAAATGAGTCTTCTAGATAAGAGAACTTTGCCCACCCTACTTTAATTGGTATTTTTTTTACATGCAAGTCCCTAAACTTCTCCATTCTCAATTTTTAATTCTAAATTCTACATTTTTAATTCTACATTCTTAATTCTACTATTCCCTTTACTATCTATTCCAAGCAATCGGAATACTGGGATGGGAAACTGGGATATTGGCATCCTGGTCAGATTTAGTTTCTAGATCCAGTACCCTCACAACCTGGTTATATATTTCTTCTGCTTGTTGGGGAGAATCTCCAATGCTAGTTAACCCTAGTTTGCCAAATTCAGAGAGTGTGCCTATTAAGTGAAATACAGTGCCAGTTTTGGTGCTGCTATCAAAATGGAGTTGATGGTAGGCGATAATATCCATCAAGTCATTGGGCATTAACCCTTTGTAACTATCTTTTTGTAAATTGTCCGTGGCAATATAGTGCTTTGGTTGACCCTCTTGAGAGCAAAAAAGACCAGTGGAGAGGTCATAGCGACCATTGGTCATGAATTTCAGGGTCATAAAGGGATGGGTTGTACCGCCTTTGCGCAGGTTGATTTCAATGGCTTGTAAGTCCCAGGTATCCCGATCGGGCTGATGAACCGCAACAAAATCTACACCGTAACGCTCTATTGCTCCTTTTTTCGCTAAGGTCTGACCGACTCGTAGTCCCAAATCTTGCAATTGTAGGCGATAACCTGGATCAGCGGGAAATCGACAACCTAAATAAATCTGACCGTCTGGTCCGCCGAGAATTTGATCGTGAGTCGAGAGAATCTTGACCTCGCCATGGGGGGTAATATAAGCCTGAACGCTAGGCGATCGCTTTTTTTCTCCGTCAATAAAGGCTTCGGCAATTGCCCCTAACTGCGGTATCCGACTGCTATAACTCTCCCAGGTTTCCCCACTAGCTTGAAATCTCAAATTTACGATCTTTTCTTTCAAAGCCGCTACTGTTTGAGTATGGGAAACATTTCCCGGACCTACCTCCGATAGTGGTTTCAAGTCCAAGATAGCATTGCCCTCCCCAGAAAACCCTTCGTTGAGTTTAATCACAATCTTGTTCAGTTGCGGTTGCCTGTGCCATAACTGCGCTGTTGCTTCGACTAAATCATCAACGGTCCAGACTAACTCACTGCCGTCGGGATGGGGGACACCACTGTCAGCAAAAATTTGCCGACTACCGCTCTTGGTACCCCAATAAAGCAAATCTGGGTCTGGGGCAAGTAGGGGTAAGTTCAATTTTAAGGATATCTCGCGCTCTAGATTAGTAGAGTTGTAACAAGACATGTAAGACTTTCCTGGACGTAAGGCTTGACGAATCCGCTTCATCAAGCGGGGACGTTCTAGAATCTTTTGGCTAAGTGGCTTGAGGGAAGCATCATAGGTGGAAAACAGCAGTAAGCGATCGCGTGCATGGGAAAAGGGAATTCCTGGCAGAAGCTGCAAGTAGTAATCAATCACAATCGGTGGCAACGGCACAGCGGTAACATAAATTAACCGTGTGTAAGGGTTGCGCAGACGAATTAGGGAAAATAATAACCGTTCTTCGTAGTGCAAAAAACCCTCAACTTTCAGCAGTTCCCGTTGGTCAACACTGACAGAAGGTACTACCAGAATATCGTGGTCGTCTTGGTCAAATTGATCACTACTCTGCCAGCGATCGCGTAATTGGTGCTGTAGTTGCTGAAACTTTGACTCTTGCCGAGATAAAGAATCATTCACATTGTCCATTGTTTTTTAAAATGGTAGCTATAGCGCTGCACCCAGGGAATCGGGAATCGGGAATCGGGAATCGGGAATCGGGAATCGGGAATCGGGAATCGGGAACAGGGAATCGGGAATCGGGAATCGGGAATCGGGAATCGGGAATGAAAAAGCTTGTAATCGCTTAAGTCTCTAGCTCCTCTACGGATTTGGGCACACCAGCAGTCAAGACTTCATTCCCTGACTCAGTCACTAACACATCATCCTCAATCCGAATCCCAATCCCGCGCCAGCGCTGATCAATAGCTGGCTGACCTTCCAAAGGCTCAGTATCAGGACCAATATAAAGTCCTGGTTCTACTGTTACTACATTACCGGGCTGAAAAATATGCCAGTTCTCCCCCTGTTTGTACCCTCCACTGTCATGGACATCCAATCCCAGCCAGTGACCGGTGCGGTGCATATATAGATGTTTATATTTCTTCTCTTTAATAATTTCCTCACTATCACCGGCCAGGAGTCCCAAATCGATTAACCCTTCCACCAGGATTTTCACAGCCGTGTCATGAAACTGATTAAAGGGATTCCCTGGTTTAACTTGTGCGATCGCATTCAACTGTGCCTTCAAGACCAGCTCATACAGAATTTTCTGCTCTGGGGTAAACTTACCACCCACTGGAAATGTCCGAGTAATATCAGCGTTATAATACCCATAAGAACAACCAGCATCAATCAGTAGTAAATCCCCGTCTTGCATCTGTCGATTGTTCTCGGTATAGTGTAGTATGCAGCTATTGGCCCCAGATGCTACTATGCTCGGGTAAGCCGGTCCGATGGCACCTCGTCGCCGAAAATCATGTTCTAGCTCTGCCTGCACTTCATATTCATAACGTCCAGGTTGAGTAAATGCTCTAGCATGGTTATGGGCGTCCACAGAGATTTCCACAGCTTGACGCATCAACTTCAATTCCGTAGTACTCTTAACCCGGCGCATCCCATAGAGAATTAAGTTAGTCGATTCGAGAGCCATCGGTCCGGTTCCGTTTTTGGGATAAAGTCCCATCAACCTTTGCCAGTGTTTCAGGATGGTATCATTGAAAGGTTTATCCCGTCCCAAGTGGTAATAAATTCGATCGGCCTTTTTTAAATACTGAGGTAACTTCTCATTCAACTCAGTAATCGGATAGGTCTCATCCGCTCCAAATTGTTCTTTTGCTGCTTCCACACCTGTCCGATAGCCTGTCCAGACTTCTTTCTCTGGTTCTTTCGGTTGCACAAACAGGACAAATCGGTGTTCTTCGTGATGGGGCGCTAGTACAATTACTGCTTCTGGTTCATTGAAACCGGTCAAGTAAAAAAAATCGCTATCCTGTCGGAAATTGTATTCCACAGTATTATGCATAATGGCAACCGGGGCGCTCCGAAAGATTGCGGTCCCGTTGCCAATCTTACTCATCAACTGTTCACGACGCTCTTTATATTCGGTTTGTGGAATCATCCTTAGTTATTGGTTAGTTGTTTGCTATATTTCTTTTTAGCCCAAGCCCACCTATATAGAACTGGTTAATGGCAATTTTACCGTATAGGTTGTACCAACTCCGACTTGACTAGTTAAGGTAATTTGACCATGATGCAAATCCACAAACTTGCGGATCATGCCTAGCCCCATTCCTGAAGAATACATAGAACCAATATTACTAGCTCGGAAGAACGCTTCAAATAATTGTCCCTGACCTTCGGGCACAATCCCACTGCCTTGGTCTTTTACCTGGAACACAATTTGGTTATCTTCACAAAAAATTTCCAAAGCAATCATACTACCCTTCAAGGAGTAATGAGTTGCTAAGGTCAGCAAATTGCTCAAAATTTGCCGTAGGATTTGTTCATCCAGCTCAACTAGGCCAGGGTAATCCTGAGCAAATAACTCAATAGTATAGCGCTTTCCCACAATGATTTGCTGCTCTTCGACTAAACTGCGGCAGAATTCAACCACATCTACGGGCACACAGTTGAGCTGGAGTTCACCGGATTCAGCCTTGCTTAAGGTCAGAACATCCTCCATAATTCGAGTCATTCGCATCACTGATGATTGAATCCGATACAAGTTTCTTTCTTTTTTGTGCGGTGACAACTTGGAACCGTATTTTTGCAGGACTTCAGCAGCAGTTAGGATAATCGATAGGGGAGTGCGAAACTCATGGGAAATCCTAGCGATTAGGTCAGATTTCAGTTCCCCTAGTTCTTGTACTGCAGACAATATTTGACCCACTTGAGCTTCAGCTTGTCGGCTAGCGGCAGCTTTGGCTGGCAATTTTGATCTTTCTACTGCCAATAATTCTGGTTGTTGCTGTTCCCTGATATTCCACAGCACAAGAACTACACCCTTGATGGTACCATCTTCTTCTGTAATCGGGGAAGCACTATCTCCCACGGAGATCTTGCTACCGTCTTTGGCAATCAAACCTATGCCCTGATCCACAAAAATGACCCTTTCTTCCTGAAGCACTTCCATGACTGGGTTCTGGAGTGGGGTATCAGTGAGTTCGTCTACAATTTGAATCACATCTGTAATGCTTTGCCCAGAAGCTTCTGCTACTGTCCAGCCAGTGAGGGTTGCAGCTGCTGGGTTCATGTAGGTGATTGCTCCTGTTTCATTGGTAGCGATCACAGCATCATTAGTGGAGCTGAGTATTGTGGCTAGCAGATCCTGCTGTTTGACTAACTCTTTTTCCAGCTGGTGCCTATAGAGGGCCGTTTCAATCGCTACCCGCAATTCCCGTTCGTTAAATGGTTTGATCAGATACCCGAACGGTGCTGTCCTCTTAGCTCGGGCTAGGGTACTCTCATCAGAGTGGGCTGTCAAATAGACTACTGGAATCTGGAATTGCTCTCGGATGCGCTGAGCAGCAGTTATGCCATCTATATCGTTTGGATCTAAGGTAATATCCATCAGGACTAAATCAGGCTGGTTATTGGCAGTGCTGCTGATAGCGCCCGTACCAGAGGTGACGCTATCGGTTACTGTGTATCCCAACTGTATGAGCTGTTCAGCAATAACTTCAGCTGTGATCGCTTCATCTTCAACCACTAAGATGTTTATTTGTGACATTTCCTAGTTATGGAATTGCTTTTTAAGTTACCTTGGGTTGTCCCTTGTCTTAACTTTGAAGCAAGCCAGTGTGTTCTCCCTACTTAATAATTTTTGCTTTGGTTCTGTGCTGCCAGTTAGTTAACTGCCTCACAACCTGATAGTTCTATATCACAATTCGAGGGTGGGTCTTGAAAAATTTCCTAATGCTTTAAGCTTGTTTAAACTTGTTTAAACTTTATGAAAATTTAATTTTAAACATAACACCATGACTTGTATCTAACTCAAGCTCACCTTTGAGTTGCTTAGTGGCTAGGGTATGGACTAAGCGTAGCCCTAGGGTCTTGGGCTTAGCTAAATCTATACTTTCTGGGATGCCAAGACCATTGTCACTGACCATCAGTTCAAAATAGTTATCCTCACGGCACTTAAAGTCAACAATAATTTCACCGCCATCTACTTCTGGAAAAGCGTGTTTGAGGGCATTGGAGACTAATTCATTAATAATTAAACCACAGGGAATGGCCCTGTCGATGTCCAGAAATTTCTTAACAAAATTAACCTTAATCCTAGGGGGATGATTACTACAGGTGTAAGATCTTAATAAGTCCTTAGTCAGAGATTGAATATAATCTTCGAAGTCAAGCTGGCTCAGGTTCTTAGAGCCATACAATTTCTCATGGATTAAGGCCATGACTTGGAGACGGTTGCGGCTTTCACAGATGATCTCCAGGATACTTTCATCATCTATATATCGAGATTGGAGGTAAAGGATTCCTGAGACAATTTGTAAATTGTTCTTGACCCGATGGTGAATCTCTTTAAGCAGTATGTCCTTGTTTTGGGCCTCTAGAGTTGCTGCTTCTGCTCTGATGCGATCGCTAATATCTCGACCTTCTAGGATTAACAACACTATATTTCCGTTCTCATCCCGCAACGGTTTCACGGAAAACTCCATCGTGAGCACTTGACCCTGTAACCCTAGCACCGACCCTTGATAACGGACAAACTCACCGGTGGCTGCTCTCGCGATCGCATTTTTTAAAGGATTTTCGATTTGAGTAGACTTTGTCCACCATTGGATTTGCCAGAAGGGCTTACCCACAATCTCTGACGGAGTTAATCCGCTAAAGTCAAGGGCGGTTTGGTTGGCTTCGAGCAAGGTACCATCTGGTTGCAGCAGCCAAGTAAATTGGCTGGTCTGGTCAAAGATGGCTTGGAATTTTCGCTGACTCTCTCCCAAAGCTTTCTCGACTTGCTTGGCTTTGGTAATGTCAGTGACAATACCATCAATGCGTATGGGGATACCATGGGCATCGGTGTGAATTTGGACGTGATCACGAATCCAGCGCACCTGCCCATCAGAGCGCACGATGCGATATTCTAAGTCAATACCGTCAATTGCCAGGAGTGATTGGGGTGACAACGGCAATGATTTATTGTTGATAAAATTTCGCTTCTGCTGAACTCGTTCTCGGTCTTCTGGGTGGATTACCTCTAGCCAAATATTTGAGTTAGCTAAAAAATCGGATATGCTATAACCATAAAGATTGTCAACAGCGGAGTTGAGGTAAAGCAGTTTGGAAGTTTGGGGGCGCACGGACCAAACCACATCCTCTAGGGAACTCAAAATACTTTCGATACTTTCGAGTCGATTGTGGCTTAACTGTAATGCCAATTCGTTTTTTCCGAGTGCCTCTTGAGCCAGAATGCGTCCGCGAATCTCCTTGGCTAGTCTAGAATTAGCAGTTAAGAGTTCAGCAGTGCGTTGTTCAATCCGTCGTTCTAGCTCAAGGCTGGCTTGTCGCAACTTTTTGATCAGCTTCTGGTTCTGGTCTTTGATCCAGCCGAGCCGCACAGCCAGTAAGACCACCACTAGAATCCCCAAACTGACCTCTACTGAACCCCCGGTTAAACTCGGTGGACCAAAGTGAACAGCAGAGGCATAGATCAGGTAAATTGCCCATACTGTGGCACTGGTAACTCCAGCAAGTAATCCGTCGATACTGGCAGTTAGGGCAACAGCAAAGATAAGAAGTATAAACGGAGTTGGAACAATAAACCCAAACTGCCGTAGGGTTTCAATCCAGAAAATCATGGCTACAAGCGCCACTCCACCAGTCCAGAAAGGCGGTTGCAGTCTGGGTAAGGGGCTAGGCAAGGGCATTTAGAAGTTGTAGTTGTAACTCATTAGTTGAATCACTGACCCATCCTGGGATAAATCCCCTGAGCTAATCCTAATGGTATCGTTTTTGGCACGGCGTATGGGTGTGTCCTTCATCAATGTTAAGAACTCCTCCACTGGTAAAATATCACACTGTTCGGCATCAGCCGCCTTGGTTCGGAAATGAGTAGGAATCATTATCTTTGCCTTAAGGAAATCAAATGCCTGTTTAGCTTCTTGAGGGTTGTAGGCTTTCGGTCCCCCTCCCACTGGAATTAACGCTAAATCAGGACGCCCGATCAGAATTTTCTGCTCAATATCTAGAGGGGCTGCTGCTCCTCCCAGATGTAGAATATTGATACCGTTTTGAGTCCATTTCCAAGCAACATTATTACCAAAGCGACGTCCACCGACTCGGTCGTGAGGAATACTAATTCCCTCGAATTTTAGCCCATTTGCTTGAAAAATACCCGGTTCAAAGAGGAGCCGGGGACTGCCCGGTATGCCTTCCGCTGCTCCTTCATCTAGTAGTAGGCTACTGATTAGGACTAAATCTGCCTCTACTTTTGGTGAGTTGTATTTAGCGGTACACCCAATGGTTTGGAATGGGTTGACTAAAACTCGCACACCACCCCCAGTAAATAAAAAGCAGGTATGACCAAGCCACTTTACTGTCAATACATTGCGTGATGGCTGTGCTTGGTAAGAACTGAGTCCAGAAGCTAAGCCGGTTGAAAGAGTTGTGAGTACACCCGCACTGACATAGCGCATCAACTGTCGCCGTTTCATGGTTTGTTGGAAACAAGTTTATTTTCAGGGAGATATAGAGAGAGTAGCAGATGCTGGCAGCGATTCTAAGAAGTTTTTTAGAAGTTGCTTACCAGAAGAGGTCAAAATACTCTCTGGATGAAATTGGACGCCTTCGAGCTGGGGATAGTTCCGATGTCTAACTCCCATAATTGTGCCATCATCTACCCAAGCCGTAATTTCCAAGACATCAGGACAGCAGCTACGGTCAATCACTAAGCTATGGTATCGAGTCGCTATGAAAGGATTGGGTAATCCCCGAAAAACCCCAACCCCAGTGTGATGAATTTCTGAGGTTTTGCCATGCATCAATACTGGTGCCGAAACAATTTTCCCGCCAAATACCTGACCCAAGGCTTGATGACCCAAGCAAACCCCTAGAATGGGTAGAGTTGACCCCAAATTGCTGTAGATAGCACTTGATATCCCAGCATCTTCAGGGCGTCCTGGCCCTGGAGAAATCACGACCCCATCTGGGTTGAGGTCGCGGATTTTCTGTATATCAATTTTATCATTGCGATAGACCTGAATCTCTGATCCCACAGGTAATTGGGTACCCAATTCTCCTAGGTATTGGACTAAGTTGTAGGTAAAGCTGTCGTAGTTGTCAATGACAATAATCATTATCCGTTACTCCCGATTGACCATAGGTTGCAGGTTATAGATTATAGGTTACCGCTTATTTGAAGTCTGGTCTGGTTTTAAGCTCAGTATTCCAATCAAAATGGAGAATATTTCTTCTGTATCTCTAGGAATAGTCTGACTTTGAATAGTTTTGGCAATGTGCTTCCGTTTCCTATCAAGGGTTCCAAATTTCCAAATATCCCCCAGAGTCACAGCACCATAAATAATTTCAATAGATTCGCTATCTTCGTACTTATCTAAAGCAATTAGTTCGGCTGCTAACTGGTTGAAGCCACTATCAATATCTTTCTTTTTTGCTTCTATAATAATCAGATTTTGGCTAGTTTTTAATAAGTAGTCTAGCGCTCCCCCTAGCTGATCGTTAATGTCTAGGGGATACTCAACATTGATTTTAACTGGGAGCAGCTTTGCAATTTCTAGGATTAGTGGGGCAATCAGAAATTCCCGTTTAGCAATTTCCGAGGTAAGGCTGATTTTAGGAATAATGGTGTAGTAAGTATGGTTGAGCTGTTGAATGATATCTAGGTCATAGTTGCTAGACTTAGGCAGGTCAATTAATTCAATGCCAAAGGAGTAACCAAACTCACCAACAATTTCCTCAGTGGGATTGGTCATCGCAAAATAGTCACTAAATGTATACTTGCGGTTTTCTTTGAATATCGATTTTTTCATAAGTTAATTTGTAAGCTATTAGCTATCAGCTATCAGTTATCAGCTATCAGTTATCAGTTATAATTTACCAGTTATAACCAGTCAGCTATCAGCGGTCAGCCTATGGGCTACGCGCATAAGCTGACTGCTGACTGGTGAATGCTTACGGTTAAATTGTAGTCAAATCTTGATTTTCGGTAATTGGTAAGTATTTATACTTATTATTGACCGTTAAGAGCGATCGCACTTTATACTTCGTAAGTGCTATGACAGTCAGCGAATAATCGCCGTCTTAAGAGGTTGTCTGAGAAGTCTCATTTGCTACATCCAAGCCCCCGTTGGTCCCCCAATTTTGGGGGACTTTTAGAAGCAAATTGACTCTTGTTCCCCCCAAAGTTGGGGGGCTAGGGGGGCAAAATTCAGTATCAAAAAACTTTTCAGATATCCTCTAAGATATACTTTATAATTTTCTTTATCAACAGTCTCTTAGCTAAGCCGCACATCTGTTCCAATCTCAAAACGAAATAGTTTGGTCTCTAAAATATAATTAGACGCAATCAGGAGACTGATTAACTATGGCATTCAGTGACTTTAAAACTATAGCTGATGTACAGAAACACTATCAAATTAAATACGAAGAGGGAACTTTTATCGTTTCTCAAGACACTGACCCACCCGAAATTTTCTTGAAAGACCTAGAGTTTTATAAAGAAACAATAGATGTATTCAGCTCGGAAGCCTCCCGGAGTGAAATTATCATTTCACCATTGTTGCGAGAACTCTATAAAAAATACTATAAAATCTATTCTTTCTGGATTCAAAAAAGCATCTTCTATGACCAAGTTCTATCAGGGACTCCTGACTATATATTTTCGACAAAATCGGAATTAGGGAAAACGGTTTTAGAAAAGCCACTGCTTATTATTCTTGATGCAGTCGCTCATGGGGGAAACCCCCAAGACCGCGCTGCATCGCTTATCGAAGCAAAGAAAAATGATTTTCAACAAGGTTGGGGGCAATGCCTTGCCGAGTTGGTAGCTTCCCAAAAAATCAATCAAGATGTTCAACGTCCTGTTTATGGCATAGTTACTGATGGTAATTTATGGCAGTTTGGACGATTACAAAGGGACATTTTTACTCAAAATATCGAGAATTTTACGATTGATAAATTGTCCCGATTATATGGAGCATTAGACTATCTTATCCTATTAACGGAAAACTATACTAATAACGAGTAATATTGGTATTATCTTGAGGTAATATAATTATTATAATATAATTCCTATCCCCCATTAATCTCACACTTCCCGATCGGGTGAGACGGTGAGACGTGAGGCAACTGCTTGAGGTGCGCTTTCCGTAAGCGAATTAAATTCGCCACGGGTCGCACCTGTTCAATGCTAAACGTCCCTCAAAGCCTTGCTAGTCAATCAATTGACTCCAAGTTTGTGCTCCAACAATACCATCAGCCGTTAAACCTTGTTGTTTCTGAAATCTGATCACAGCACTTGCGGTGCCTGAACCAAAAATACCATCTGCCTGAGTTCCCACCCGACGTTGGAGATATTTTACTGTGGTACCTCCAGCATGATTAGGTCTAAGTATGGGTTGCTCAAGAATCTGATTAATAGTCTTCCATGTGGTCGAGTCACCAATTCCAGTTTGGTTAATTCCTACAATAGCTTGAAATGTTTTTATTGCTGCTATAGTCGCCTGATCAAGGGAGCCATTTTCTACTAATGGCTTACCAGCAGGACTTTTAATTTTTAAGCGATTGAGAGCTTTTTGTAATTCTAGAACATTATCTTCGGAGGAAGATTTAGTAGTTGGTGGCTCTTCTCCAGTTAATCCTTTAACAATTGCATTAGCCAATGCTTCTGGATCGTAGAGTGCCATATCTTTTTGGGAATCACAAAAGCAGCTTTCGATCAGAATTGCTGGCATATTGGTATATCGGAGGACATATAAATGAGAGCCATTTTTAACCTTTCTATTGAAGTAACCCAACTCGACTATTTTTTCTAAAACTGGCTGGGCAATTTTTTTGGCAGTATTACTAATCGCAAATACTTCTGTTCCATTAGCTTGGCCATTAAACCCATTAAAATGAATTGAAACAAACTGATCAACTCGATTAGCATTGGCAATATTGCACCGTTGCCGCAGCGAGCTGCCTAAAGTACTCGCACTTTTAGGCTTGCATTCAACTACCTGATGTCCCAAGTCTCTCAATTTTGAAATTACTCTCGTTCCGACGTCCCTAGTCATTTCATCTTCTACTCTGATACCTTGAGCTCCTGTATCAGCGGGCAAGTTGTGACCAATATCAATTCCGTATTTCATGATACTTTCTGAATTTCTCTAATTAGCCATTTTCTCTAATTCTGTTCTATGTTAGTGGATTTAAGCCAATAGTGCTTAACAAAATTTAATAAACTGCTCCTAAATCGAAAACTCAGACCCAACTCCTGGTTCTTTTTCTAAATTGATCTGGATCAAGAAACGTTAAAAAATAACGTAAGCATTCAGCTATTAGCTATCAGCTATCAGCTATCAGCTATCAGCTATCAGCTATCAGCTATCAGCTATCAGCTATCAGCTATCAGCTATCAGCTATTAGCTATCAGCTATCAGCTATCAGCTATCAGCTATCAGCTATCAGCTATCAGCTATCAGCTATCAGCTATCAGCTATCAGCGTCAAAGCCTGTGCCACGCTACTTGAGGTGCTTTTGAATAAAACAGGTAACCATTCGAATAATGCTGAGTTACGTCTGCTGACGGCTGACGGCTGACGGCTGACGGCACCTCAAGTAGCGCATATGCTTACCTGAACTTGAACTTGAAGCTTGAGCAAAGCATAAAGTAATGGGTAATAGGAAATTGGCTTACAATTCCCCATTACCCATTAGCTTGTCCTAAATTAACAACTAACTATCCTGTAGCCGATACTTTTTAGCTACCAAAATCTACCAAAAGCAAATTCTGGCTCGCCAATGCAAGATGCTTTCACATCCAGGGGGTATCTCCCAAAGCTCTTACGGAATATCCCGCGAGCGCCATAAAAATGTCAACAAATTTGGTTCCACCGGGATAGACAGTGCAACTATTAAACCCTTGGTTTTCGGTTTTAATTTAAGTTACATAATAATCTCTGTCGGTGTTACCCTAATTTAAGTCTAACAAATAATAAAAGTTTTTGGTAGACTCTGCAACATTTTCTCTAGCGGTTTACTAACCTTCTTTTTGCCTTGTTGATAATAAAACCCAGGCTTTGAGATGGCTAAAATGCTACAATTTAACTGTGACTGTCTTGACCTCGGTGTATTGCTGCAAGCCATACTCCCCAAGTTCACGACCAATCCCAGACTGCTTGAAACCACCGAAGGGAGCAGCGGCATCAAACACATCGTAGCAATTCACCCAGACAGTACCAGCACGGACATTGTTTGCGATCGCATGAGCTTTAGTAATATCCTTCGTCCACACGGCTGCTGCTAAGCCATACATAGTATCATTTGCCCGCTTAATCACTTCATCGATATCCTTGAACTTAATAATGCTCATCACTGGTCCAAAGATTTCTTCTTGGGCAATCTTCATCTGATCTTGGACATCAACAAACACTGTCGGTTCGATGAAGTAACCGCGATCGCCAACTCGACCACCACCACACAACATCTGAGCTCCTTCCTGCTGACCAGACTCAATATAGCCCATCACCTTATTGAACTGTTCGAGATCTACCTGGGGACCCTGTTCTGTGTTAGCATCAAACGGGTCACCAACTGTGCGATTTTGCGCCCGTTTCACGCACTTGTCTACAAACTCGTCATAGCACTTCTCTTCCACAAACAGTCGCGAACCAGCACAACAGCACTGTCCTTGGTTAAAGAACAGGGCAAAGTGAGCGCCCTCAATGCTTTTATCCATGTCAGCGTCAGCAAAGACAATGTTAGGACTCTTACCACCAAGTTCTAGAGTGACCCGCTTGAGGTTACTCTTAGCTGCAGCTTCCATAATTAGATGCCCTACCTCAGTCGAGCCGGTAAAGGCAACTTTATCGATACCCATATGATGTGAAATCGCAGCCCCAGCAGTTGGTCCATAGCCTGAGAGAAGATTCACCACACCAGGAGGGAAACCTGCTTCGAGAATCAGTTCACCGATCCGCAAGGCTGATAAAGGAGTCTGTTCCGCCGTTTTCATCACCACGGTGTTACCAGCTGCCAGTGCTGGGCCTAACTTCCAAGCTTGCATCAACAGTGGAAAGTTCCAAGGAATAATCTGACCAACCACTCCTACAGGTTCATGGCGCGTGTAGCAAAAGTAAGGTCCGTTGATGGGAATTGTTTTGCCTTGAATCTTATCTGCCCAGCCAGCATAGTACCGATAGCAAGCAATGACTAGAGACACATCTGCATTAAAGGAATCACGATAGGGCTTTCCATTGTCTAGGGTTTCCAGCCGTGCTATTTCTTCCTTGTTTGCTTCGATTAAGTCAGCTAGCTTGTAGAGTAACTCCCCCCGCTGGGTGGCAGACATTTTCGGCCAGTCTCCACTGGTAAAGGCTGTCCTAGCCGCCACTACTGCTTTATCAACGTCTGGGGCATCAGCCTCAGCCACATCACAGATCACCTCTCCTGTTGCAGGGTTAATCGTCTCGAATCGTTTCCCAGAGGCGCTGTCTACCCATTCGTTATTAATCAGCAGCTGAGTTGGTCCGATTTTGACCGTTGGCTGTGGTGTTGTCTTTGGTGTAGGGGCAGTGACCATAATCGTCTCCTGTTGTTAAGTTGATTTTTTATGACATCCTCAATTCTAATGGTGGATTGTAAACTGAAAATTTAACTAAAAATATATATTTTATTAATATTTTATTTGAGATTTTTAACTAAATTTAAATTTTTGCTTAATTTTGTTAACACTTTAGCCAGAGTATCCCTAATTATCCCTATGGTCATATCTATAGGGGTTCTGATATTAATCAGGTTGTACACACGTATTTTTTACCTGTTCCCTGTTCCCTATTGTCTATTCCCTAAAATCCCAAGCTTGTGTACCTAAACTATTTGAATATTTGATAAATGCTATAAAATATTACTATCCAATCACCCATTACCAATATTTGGTTGAACTCCATAGGTTTTAAACTTTTCTATAACTATCTGCATTTCTTCCTCACTCAATAATTGAGGTTCTCCATAAATCTTGTTAACGCTGAGGATTTTGAGATAAATTTGAGCCAAGGTTTCTAGCTCTTGGGCGACTTTCAGAGCGTGCCTTAGATCTTTGCCACAGGCAATCATACCATGATTTTTTAACAAACAGGCAAGGGAATTTCCCAATGCTTTTAGGGCGTTGTTGCTAAGTTCTTGAGTGCCAAAGGTAGCATAATCAGCTACCTTTATACTGCTCCCACCTGTCCTAGCAACCATATAATGAAAGCTGGGTATAGGTATACCCATACAAGCCAATGCTGTAGCATGGATGCTATGAGTATGGACAATAGCATTCACATCGGGTCGATTCAACAGTATGTCATAGTGAAATCGCCATTCACTGCTGGGTAAATAACGATTATTCTCAGCAAAAACCGGTTCTTTGTCTTTGCCGAAGTAGATTTTGCAGATTTTATCAGGAGTTAGGTCTTCGTAGTCTAGTCCACTGGGGGTGATTGCTATTGCCTCACCGATACTGTCTCTAACCCTGACACTCACATTACCACTGGTACCTTGATTGATACCAAGACTGTTCATGCGAAGACAGGTATCAATGATCTGCTGGGCGGTTATGGTTTCAACAGGGATTGACTTGATGATCATACTAAGTTGCACCTGATCCGGGAATTTGGGGACTTTATCAGCAATCTTATCCCCCTTTAGCACCACACAAACATAGCAATCCTAATTCCTAGGTGAACAATACTCCCCTAGTTGATTCCCTAGTTCGTTAGTTTGAGTTGCGAACTGTCACTGTTGACGAATCATACAGAATTACTATAGACACCGATGCACCGATAATCCAAACCTATCTTAATGTTTATAAATCCGTATTGTTCCCCTTGCTGCAATCAGAATCAATTGCTATTCATAGCCATGGCAATTAATTTATTGACAATAGGGGATACTATTCTTCAGGTGGGACCCGAACGCGCCCCGCGTCGGGCTTTGCCTAAAGGTGCGACCCTAGGGCGCGAGGGATTGCTCGCGCCCTAGGAGGCGCGCACCTGAAGAAGCGATGCAGCGCGGTCTTGGGGAGCCAGTGCGGTCTTGGGGAGCCAGTGCGGTCTTGGGGGTTCCCCCCATGAGCAACTGGCGTGGTTTCCCCCACTCGCTATTGCATCAAGACAATGATGATTTTTAACGACAAATTAAGTACATTTTCTTATCCCCCACACCCCACACCCCACACCCCACACCCCACACCTGAGGTCTTTGTAAAAAACCTACCCTTATGAGCTTTCTCCTCCTCCCCATCTTCCCCATCTTCCAGCTCTTCCGCTGTTTCACAACTCAAATCGGATTGCTACAGCATGAATTAAAGCCGAGGGACACTCAACAACAAAAGTCACCTATCACTATGGCAAAAGCAATAGGCGACTAACTCCTCTCTATGGATTAGATAATTACATCAATTAGGTAACATTGGCAACAACGGATTGGTACTTGACCAGATCAGCGATCAGCTGTTTGGCTCTTTGACAGTAGCTTGAACATCAACACTCTGAACACCTTCAACCTGGATTGCCAAAGGTGCAATCTGACTCAAGTCATCATCAGACGATACTTTTCCTGAGATAGTCACAATTCCCTCTGCGGCTTCAACTTCCAACTTGCTATTGGGGAGATTGGTTTCTAAATTATTAAGTACTAAACTGGCTAGTTGGTCATCTTCATCAAGGTTTTCTAAGTTACCCAAGGCTTGATTTGGCTCTTGAGTAGTTACAATATTCGACTCGATTTCCTCTTGGGTTCCTTTGACCATGGCATCGCCTTGGTTTCCCTCAGACCGTAAGGTTACTAGTTGTTCATCGTTTTGATCTATAGAGTAGGAGGCTTCATCACTTGTCTTAGCCTCATCGCAAGCAGCAGCACCAAACAGAATCACTCCACCTAGTAAAATTGGCATCAACTTATTCATCTTTGATTTCTCCTTGTTTTCTCCTTGTATTTACTCCAATCCAGTCCGGTTAATCACTTCATATTTAGGTAAATCGCGATATATTAAGTGTTAAGTATTAAGTCAAACTTTACACTATCAAATTATCGAATAAACCTAACTAATAAGTAGTCAAACGGACGGGATATAATTCCCACAAACACCAAACTTATTCAGCAGGTGCGCTTGACCTTGGCGAATTTAATTCGCCATCTGAATTTGGCATGACTCCTGTTGGTGCTGGTTCCGATTGAGCATGAGATCTTGAGGGCAAAATTACATGGTTAACAACATGAATAATGCCGTTACTGGCTTCAATATCTGCTTGAGTTACCTGAGCATTGTTGACAGTAACATTACCGTCTTCACCCACGTGTACTGCCACCGATTTTCCAGCCATAGTGATAATTTCTCCCGACTGGATTTGACTGCTAGGAACTGCACCACTTACAACATGATACTCTAGCAGCTTTACCAGTACCTCTTTGTTTTCTGGTTGTAGTAGACTGTCTAAGGTATTTGCTGGCAGTGCAGCAAAAGCGTCATCGGTGGGAGCAAAAACAGTGTAGGGTCCTTCACCAGCCAAGGTTTCCGTTAAGCCTGCTGCCTCAATTGCTTTAACAAGGGTTTGGAATTGATCATTGCTCGCAGCTTGCTCTACAAGGTTACTGGCTGTAGATTCAGCCTCAGTGGTAGCTGGCATTTCTACCTTTTCACCCTCTTGAAGGGGTTTGCTCAAGGAATCGGGGGCGCTTTCTACCATAGACTCAGTTGCACCATTGACAGCATCTTTAACTGAGTTTTCGGTTTTTTCTTGCGCTATTGCCGGGAAACTGATCAGAGCACTTAATCCCAGAATACCTGTTAGCAACTTAATGCGAGTTTTCATTTAGATCATCTCTCCTGAATGCTAGGTATGGTTAACGCTTTCCAACTAATTTATCGAGCTATAGTGACCGAGGTATAGATAAGCATTCAGCATTCAGCATTCAGCTATCAGCTTATGTGCTACATCACAGCGTCGAAGCCTGTGCCACCCACGCTACTTGAGGTGCTTTTGAATAAAACAAGTAAGCATTGGTTTAATTTCTGTTACGTCAGCTGACGGCTGTTTGCGTAGCGTGAGCTCAAAGCTCACGGCTGACGGCTGAATACTTAACATTCTCACTGATTGGAAAGCTAATTTAGATCAAGTCTAGAAGCCTGATGATTAATTAACCAAATTTTCCGACCATTCCCCATTCCCCATTCCCAAAAGGGGGAGTTTATCTGTTGCAGGTATTTAGAGAATTGGTATTGGTATTTGGTATTGGTATAAGAAGGATGATTTCCTCCTAGGCACAATCTGCCTATAGACGTTTTGGCAAGTTCTCCGAAAATTTTGAGGGTGCCAGAGTCTAAATTACCCTGAATTTCATCTTGTGCCTGTTGGGGGGTTAGACCTGCTAGAATCAAGCCTGTAAATACCCACCCTAACCCGGAACTATTGTTATTGTTTAGTATTTGCTGCATTTGATTCACCACAGTACCTCCCAACTAAATTGATGATTTCCTGGGCTTCATATTTTGAGATTATTACCCAAAAGTAAAAAATTCGGTAAGGATAGAAATTAGGGAGTAGGGATTAGGGAAATGGTATAATGATCAGACAATAAAATCCCAACCTAGAAGCTATTTTCCTAAACCAGCGGTAAACGTATCTCAAAGCAGCTACCAACCCCAACCTCAGACGTAAGGGTGATTTTTCCCCCATGATTGTGAGTGATTGCTTGAGCGATCGCAAGTCCCAAGCCCGTACCCCTCTCTCGGCGAGAACGAGCTTTATCCGCACGCCAGAAGCGATCAAACACAAAAGGCTGATGTTCAGGGGCAATACCAATGCCAGTGTCCTCAATCATGACCAGGGCACAGCGATTCTGTTTGGCAACAGTAAGAACCACTTTTCCTTTAGGGGGTGTGTATTGCAGGGCATTCTCTAGCAAGTTGGAAAATAAACGGGTCAGTTGCCCTTCATCCCCAATGACAGACACTGTTGTCAGGCAGTGATATTCCAAGGTAATCTGCTTATCTTGAGCAAATGATTCTAACAATTCCACCACATTCTGCAAAACTGTGTTGAGGGAAATTGGGACTGACTTTCGGGTCGGAATTGACAAAGCAGCATCAGTGCGAGCTAAAAATAGTAAGTCTTCTGCTAAGTTGCTCATCTGATCCGTCGCGCTAGCAATAGCCACTAACTTCTTAGCATCCTTGGGATGAATTCGCTCAGGATGATTTCGCATCACATCCACAGAGGCTTTAATTGCTGTCAGAGGACTGCGCAATTCATGGGAGGCATCAGCAGTAAACTGTTTAAGCTGCTTAAAACTTTGCTCAATCGGCTCAAGAGCTTTCTGGGTCAGCCAAAGTCCACCGATACCAACAAACCCTAGAGCGATCATTCCTCCCATTCCTAATCCCCAAAATAGTTGGCTTTGGACAATTTCTACATCCTCTGTGGATTGACTGGCTCGAATATAGCCCTCTAGGGATGGTTGGCTTGGTTTCGAGGTGTCCTTAAAAACAGAAATTGTAAACGTCCTAATTGGCTCTGATGTCTCGGGGAGTTGTAGAGTCCACGAACCCAGTTTTGGCGGGAAACTCAACACAATCGCACCTCGGCTTGCCAATAGTTTACCCTTATCATCAAACCATTCTAGGCTTTGTTGATCTCGGTTAAATATATCTCGCCAGGGGACTTCATCAACTTGTTCAATGTATTGACTCCCTTTCTCTTCTACTTCAGTAAATGAGGGGGCGGCGGATTGGGCTAAAGTCCGTAGTTTTTTGTCAAGTTGCTGGTACAGACTCTGTGTTAAAAAAACATACACACCCGCACCAAATACACTCAAAATTGCGGCCATTACCATCAGGTAATACAACAAAAGACGCCAGCGCAGACCTTTAAACATATGGTAATTAGTAATTAGTAATTAGTAATATAAAACGAATTTTAAGTGCGTTTTATCAAGGAAAAAAGCAAAAGGCAAAAGGCAAAAGGCAAGGGTGCATCTTAAACTTGTAAATCTATAACTAAAGGAAGTGTGGGGCGGGGGCGCGGGAAGTGTGGGGCGGTTGGGGAGAGGGGGAGATAGGAACCCACCCCTAACCCCTCCCAGGAGGGGAATATAGGGAGATGGGGGAGATTTTTATTAAGGGTAATGTCATAACATGATATTATACTTCTATTGTCCTGAGTGTTTTTGCATGCATTGAGATGCACCCAAAGGCAAAAGGGGAGTGTTATCTATCTTTTTTATTTGATTTTACGCTATATACAGTTTAAATGCACAACAGCTTAATCGGTAATTAGTAATTGGTAATTGGTAATTGGTAACTGACCCAACTATACTTGATATCATTCCTTAGTTCAGGAATACCGTCAACCTGCCAACCTGCCAACTTTAAACCTGCCAACCTGCCAACTTTAAACCTGCCAACCTGCCAACTTTAAACCTGCCAACCTGCCAACCTTAAACAGTAACAACTGAATAGTTAGATTAGGGTTTTTCTTTCAGACGATAACCCAAACCATAGACTGTCTCAATTAAATCAGAAGGAGCTCCTGCTGCCTCCAGTTTCTGTCGTAAACCTCGGATATGAGCTTTAACGGTTGCTTCTTCTGGTAGTCGTTCAAAGGACCAGAGGTTTTCCAGGATTTGAGCACGGCTAAACACACGGCGAGGATGGCGCAGGAAAAATTCCAGCAGAGCATACTCTTTTGGACTTAGGGACAAGAGGCGGTCTTCATAGAACACTTCACAGGTACTGGGGTCAAGGCGGAGAGAATCCCATTCCAGTACAGGTGGTAAGGTAGTATTTCCCCGGCGCAGTAAGGCCCGAATCCTAGCGGACAACTCCCCTAAATCAAAGGGTTTGACTAGATAATCATCTGCACCAGCATCCAGTCCGACAATTTTATCACTGATGGTATCCCGAGCCGTCAGCATTAGAATGGGAGTAAGGTCGCCTTGGGAGCGCAACTTTCGGCAAAGGGTAATACCATCCATCTTTGGTAGCATTACATCTAACAAAATTAAATCATAGCTGAAGCTCTCTACTAGTTCCTTACCTATTTGACCATCATGGGCAACATCCACGACATAATGCTGGTCGGTGAGGTCTTCAGCAAGGGCGTCGGTAATCCGCTGATCATCTTCTACTAGTAAAATCCTCATCTTCAGCACCTCTGAATGATTACCTGAGTTTTATCTTTGATTATGACCAATTTTTTTCACAACTGTATAAAAATCGGGGAGTTTTCCATGATACTGGCAAGATAATTGATATTCAGTCAGGTTAATCAGTTACCAAATCGTCCCGGTCTTTTTGGGAATGGGTTATGGGGAATCGGAAACTACAGCATTGTTAGTTTAAATGTAGAAATAAAACTAATAAAAATAGGAAACTTCGGCTCAGCTTGGCAGCGCTTTTTGATACTGTTGTCGTCAATTATTTTTCCCTTGTCCAAAATGCCCTTGTCCCAAGTTGCTGACAACTGCGCCGAAGTCTAACTAGCAATTATTCTCAATCATGGCATGACTTACCCAAGGGCACTGGGAGGGTTAGCCGATCAGTACGATTATGATCAAATATGATCGAAGTGTAAAGAATTATTTCGAGCGGGTTCCATGAAACGCATTGTACTGATAGCAGGATTTGAATCCTTCAACGCTGACTTGTACCGCAAAGCTGCTGAGTTGGCAACCATACGCTGTCCGGAACTGGATATTAGAGTATTTAGCGATCGCGAAATCACTGGCAACCCTGATACTGTAGACGCTGCCCTCAAAGATGCCCAAGTCTTCTTCGGTAGTCTACTATTCGATTATGACCAAGTGTTATGGTTACGCGATCGCATTCAACACATCCCGATCCGCTTGGTATTCGAGTCAGCTCTAGAACTGATCAGCCTCACTCAAATTGGTCAGTTCAAAATTGGGGATAAACCCAAGGGGATGCCCAAGCCAGTAAAATTCATCCTCGACAAATTCAGCAACGGACGAGAAGAAGACCGCTTAGCCGGTTATATCAGCTTTTTGAAAATTGGTCCGAAGCTGCTGAAATATATTCCTGCTAGAAAAGTCCAAGACTTGCGCAATTGGCTAATTATCTACGGTTACTGGAATGCTGGTGGCTCAGACAATGTGGCATCTATGTTCTGGACTCTGGCAGAGAAATACTTAGAGCTGAAAGTGGGAGAAATTCCGCCGCCAGTGGAAACTCCAAACATGGGGCTACTCCATCCGGACTACGACGGGTATTTTGAATCCCCACGACAATACCTAGAATGGTACAAAAGCTTCAAAGTTAAACAATTAAACGTTATTGGGCAAAGCCCTACCAGCCCGCTAGCTTCTCAAAACAACCTTGGCCAAAAGGCCACGCTACGCTCTCAACCCACCAACCTTCAACCCACCAACCTTCAACCCACTAACCTTCAACCCACCAACCTTCAACCCACCAACCTTCAACCCACTAACCTTCAACCCACCAACCTTCAACCCACCAACCTTCAACCCACCAACCTTCAACCCACCAACCTTCAACCCACTAACCTTCAACCTGCCAACCCTAGAGAAAACCCTGTTGTCGGGATTCTGCTTTATCGGAAACACGTAGTTACAAAACAACCTTATATTCCCCAGTTAATTCGCTACTTTGAGGAAGCTGGATTAACTCCTTTACCCATCTTTATCAATGGTGTAGAAGGTCATGTAGCCGTGCGGGATTGGATGACATCTGCTTATGAAACCCAACAGCGGCAACTGGATAACGTAGAAACTCCTTCCCTGTCTAAAGACGCTGTAGAAGTTGATGCCATTGTTTCTACCATCGGTTTCCCGTTGGTAGGGGGTCCAGCTGGTTCTATGGAGGCAGGAAGACAGGTGGCTGTAGCTAAACGTATTCTCACTGCTAAGAATGTCCCTTATTGTATTGCTGCACCCCTACTGATTCAAGATATTTACTCTTGGACAAGACAAGGGATTGGGGGATTGCAAAGTGTCGTTTTATATGCATTGCCGGAATTGGATGGAGCAATTGATACTGTACCCCTAGGTGGTTTAGTCGGAGAAAATATTTATCTGATTCCCGAACGAGTTAAACGACTGACTGGACGGGTCAAGCGTTGGATTCAACTCAGGCAAACCCCACCAGACCAAAGACGAATTGCGATTATTCTCTATGGTTTCCCTCCTGGCTATGGAGCAACAGGAACAGCAGCCTTATTGAATGTACCGCGATCGCTTCTTAAATTCCTCCACGCTCTCAAGGAACAAGGTTACACTGTTGGGGAATTACCAGAAGATGGGGAAGAACTAATCCGCTGGGTGAAAGCAGCAGACGAAGGCTTGAATGGTAAAAGTTCTAACCAGCAACCAGCAACCACCAACCACCAACCATCAACCAGCAACCACCAACCATCAACCAGCAACCACCAACCATCAACCTTCAACCAGCAACCTTCAACCTTCAACCTTCAACCTTCAACTAGTAACCTACCCTTCTCGAACGCCAAAGGCGAACAACCACCAACCACAGTTAACGTTAAAACCCTAGAAGAATGGCTAGGCTACTTGCTAACTACCCGTATTGAAAAACAATGGCAATCCTTGACTGGTACAGGAATCAAAACCAATGGGGATGAGTTCGAGATTGGTGGGATTGAGTTAGGCAATGTCTGGATTGGGGTACAACCACCCTTGGGTATTTCTGGAGACCCGATGCGGTTGATGTTTGAGCGAGACATGACCCCACATCCCCAGTACAGTGCCTTTTATAAGTGGTTACAGAATGATTTTGATGCCCATGCGGTGGTGCATTTTGGCATGCATGGCACCGTGGAATGGTTGCCTGGTTCGCCCTTGGGGAATACCGGGTATTCTTGGTCGGATATTTTGCTAGGAAATATTCCGAATCTGTATATCTATGCCGCCAATAATCCTTCAGAGTCAATGTTGGCCAAGCGTCGCGGTTATGGGGTGTTGATTTCCCATAATGTACCCCCTTATGGTCGGGCTGGTTTGTATAAGGAGTTGGTCGTGCTACGGGATTTAATCTCGGAGTATCGGGAGGATCCTGAAAAGAATTATGCCTTGAAAGAAGCAATTTGTAAAAAGATTGTCGATAGTGGCTTGGATACGGATTGTCCCTTTGAGGATGCTAAGGGCTTGGGAATTGCTTTCAGTCCAGAGAATGCCCAGATGTTTAGTGCTGATTCATTTAATCGCTATCTTGTCAAGTTGTACAACTACCTGCTAGTGGTCGAACAACGATTGTTTTCCTCTGGGCTGCACACTCTAGGTCAAGTGCCTGATTCGGAACAGTTAGAGTCTTACCTGCGGGCTTATTTTGGGGAAGATGTCTCGGAAGGAATAGTTAAGGCCATTGTCGATGGAGAATTTGAATCCCAAACACCAGAAGCACGTGAACAGGTCGAGGATCAGAAGGTTGAGGAGGCGTTACGGATTGGTGAGTTGTTGATGCAGACTGGAGAGGAGTTGACGAATTTGTTGCGGGGGTTGAATGGGGAGTATATTCCTCCAGCTCCTGGGGGGGATTTGTTGCGGGATGGTCCTGGGGTTTTGCCAACAGGACGGAATATTCACGCTTTGGATCCTTATCGGATGCCCTCTCCGGCAGCTTATGAACGAGGAAGGGAGGTGGCCAGGAAAATTATTGCCCAGCATCTTGAGGAACATCAGGAGTATCCGGAAACTGTTGCGGTAATGCTATGGGGATTGGATGCGATCAAGACTCGTGGGGAATCCTTGGGGATTTTATTGGAGTTAGTAGGTGCAGTACCTGTTAAAGAGGGAACGGGACGGATTGTACGGTATGATTTGATGCCCTTGGCTGAGGTAGGTCATCCTAGAATTGATGTGTTGGCAAATCTCTCAGGGATTTTTCGGGATAGTTTTGTCAATATTGTTGAGCTGCTGGATGATTTGTTCCGTAGGGCGACTGAGGCAGATGAACCGGAGGAAGAGAATTTTATCCGCAAGCATGGGTTAGCTTTGCGATCGCAAGGGGTAGACAATGTTTCTGCTCGGTTGTTTTCTAATCCAGCCGGGGATTATGGTTCTCTGGTCAATGACCAAGTAGTCGATGGTAATTGGGAATCGGGGGATGAATTAGCCAATACATGGCAAAGCCGCAATGTATTTAGTTATGGAAGGCAAGATAAAGGTCAAGCCCGTCCTGAAGTCATGGAGCAGCTGCTAAAAAGTACCAGTCGTATAGTCCAGGAAATTGATTCAGTGGAATATGGGCTGACGGATATTCAAGAATACTATGCCAATACTGGAGGCTTGAAGCGAGCAGCCGAGAAGCAAGGGGGTAAGACCGTTAATGCCAGTTTTGTGGAAAGTTTCTCAAAGGATACTACACCCCGGAAGCTAGAGGATTTGTTGCGGTTGGAGTATCGGACAAAGTTACTTAATCCGAAGTGGGCTGAGGCGATGGCCAATCAGGGGTCTGGGGGAGCTTATGAGATTTCCCAACGGATGACAGCATTGATTGGTTGGGGGGGTACTGCTGATTTTCAAGATAACTGGGTGTATGACCAAGCAGCAGATACTTATGCCTTGGATGAAGAAATGGCGAAGAGGTTGCGACAGGCAAATCCTGAGGCATTTCGGAATATTGTAGGCAGGATGTTAGAGGCAAATGGGCGAGGATTCTGGGAACCGGATCAGGAAACCTTACAGAAGTTACGGGAGTTGTATGACCTCGCCGATGAGGAGATTGAAGGCGTGACGGCTGTAGGATAAGAGGGTGTGGGGTGAGCGAGTGTGGTAATCGGGTGAAAATCTGGCGTTGCTTATTCTGGGTATGGTTTTGCCCCCCTAACCCCCCAATTCTGGGGGGAATAAGACCTTCAAAGTCCCTTCCGGTGCGCGCCTCCTAGGGCGAGTAAATCGCCCTTGGGTCGCACCGCAAAGTTGGGGGATTTAGGGGGCTTTAACTTTCACCAGATGAACGCGAATTCATTCCTTAATTCAGCAACGCCGAAAATCTTGCTCGTAGTCATCCCGATTGCTAAACCTGAAAATCTTTCACTGACTGGTTCACCCTACACTCGTTTACCCTACATTAGTTTAGCCAATCAATAAGAGTGTGAGTATAGTTCTTTTATCCTAACTATACTCGTTCACCAGATGTTATGGCCTTTGCCTGAATAGCCTTGTTCGCTAGACTCTTTGGTTTGCTTTTCTAACTCTTCAGCTAATTTGGCAAATTTTTTCATTTCATCAATTAATGCTGCTGCTCCACTATTTTGGGTTTTTGATTCTTGGTAAATCGACGTTTATCCTAATAATTTTATGTACATTAGTTATTTACCTGAGTCGCACGGATGAGTTTATATATGAGTAACTCTATAAAATTTGCTCTATTATTTTTATATTTCGTCGGACAATAAATGAATCCGGATTAAGTCTGGTGGTTGACTATGAAGGTATTGCTAACTAAATAGGCAAGATTGTCAAGTTTTTGATTACTATAGCAATAAGCATAATGGTTCGGACTTGCTCGGATTTTAAAATTGACAATCAACAATAGTTAATGAACAATGGTCAATTTTAAAGTAACCAATGACTAATAATACCTATACACACTATACACACTATACACACTATACTTTGTACCTATGGCAACGGAAATCGAACGCAAATTTCGAGTAAAAGGCGAAGAGTGGCGGAAACTAGGCACTGGTAGTGTTTATCGCCAAGGTTACATTCGTACAACCAACCGCACTACTGTCCGGGTGCGCCTGGTGGGAAATCAAGGATATCTTACTATCAAAAGTCCCAAGGTGGGTTTTTCTAGAAAAGAGTATGAGTATCCTATCCCAGGCTCAGATGCTCAAGAAATGCTCGATACTTTATGTCAGGGTCCCCTAATTGAGAAAACTCGTTATAAAATTGAACACGCTGGCTTGATTTGGGAAGTGGATGAGTTTGCTGGGGATAATCAAGGATTAATTTTGGCAGAAGTTGAACTAACTGATGAAAATCAGGACATTGAACTACCAGAATGGATTGGAATTGAAGTATCTAATGATCCGAGATACTTCAACTCCAATTTAGTTCAGCATCCCTATACTCAATGGTTACACAGAATTTAGGCTATAGGGTGTGGGGTGTGGGGTATGGAACAGAATTTGGGTTTCTCTATAAGGAGTTGTTTTAATCAGCGGCTTCCGGTGCTGGCAGATGCTCTACTAATTGCTCAAGAGATTCTACATCGATGGCCACATCCATTAACTGTTCTAACTTTTCGACACTCAACCCCTTAACACGAGCTTGAATCTCAGGGGATAGGTCTCTAAAGCGCCTTTGAAGCAATCGTAGTAGCAGTCGCTCAGCTCCTTCCTGACGACCTTCTTGACGACCTTCTAAAATACCTTCCTGACGACCTTGCTTAATTCCCAACCTTTCGATACTCGTGACATACTTCATGTTGACCTCCTGTTCGTACTGGTTAAGTTCTTCACTAAAGGCTTGTTCTAGTCCTTCAGGTAAGTGCATTACCAAAATTATTGGGTTTAAAGCCTCGTGGTTCTAGGACGGCTTTTCTTTTAGACTTCGTATTGAAAGTTTGCACGCTAGTGTGCTATTGTAAAAGTATAAGCAATAAACTTTTGTACCAGCTAGATACTATCTAAACATAAGTAGGCAACGTAAAAAATATGTAGAGCTTACATATTGCGTAATTGGGTCTAACGACTTAAATGTCTATGAAAAATTTAGATAAAAAAGTATCTAGTTAAATAGATAAAGAAAGCGATGCAGCGCGGTATTGGGGGTCTCCACCATGAGCGACTGCATCAAGACAAGGTACGGTGGGGCACACCGAAACCTAGGTCATAGACCAAATACGCTTGTGGAGAGGAGACCTCTATTTATCCTGGCTCCGGCCTGGTTAAACAAGTCACCCCGTGGAAGCAAGAATCCCCGTCCTTCCAGGGCGGGGAGTGTCAACCAGTCGATGAAGTGATATAAGTTTAGGATGTCTTGTCCGCTGCTGGGTTAATCATTAATTTTCTCTAGTTCGGCTGATTAATCTAATTAATCACCAAACCCTGTTTCCCTGCTCTGAAAATATCTCTTTCGTAGGTAAAAATGGGGGCGGTGGGACTTGAACCCACACGACCGTTTAAGGTCAACGGATTTTCATTCTCCCGTAGCTTTCGCTACTGCCATAGCTGGCTCTTGAGAATTGGACTCTCCCTTTACCCTCGGCTTAACGTTAGGGTAGCTCCCGTCGAGTCTCTGCACCTTCCGAGAGGTTTTCCCGGCTTGGCTCAGGATTGCCTTATCTGTTACCAGACTTAGGTTTCCCTGAATTTGAGAGCATTCACATGACAGATTTCTCTATCAGTGCTCAATTTCCTTAAGTCCGTAGCGTCTACCATTCCGCCACGCCCCCTGGTTGAGTTAGATAGCTGTGGGTTTGTCTTTACCCATCAACCTCTGTGATTTCACTGTTTTCTATTTAAACATGAACTGGGTCTACTATGCAAGTATACTGTTGTTGAAATTTTCAAGAGGGGGCAAACTCTGGCTTTGGGGCAACACAGGGCAGCATGTTCGACCTAAGGTAGTATAGTAGGGTTGAGCGATTGACCTTGGCCTTTGGGCCACGCTAAGCGAATGGTCACGCTACGCGATGCTCCGTAGGAGCTGCTAAAAGCGATTGACCGTAGGTCACGCTACGCGATCGCATTTTTGTCTTCTGTGTCCTAAACCAAAATTCTATGATTACTGCGATACTGTACCTGTCTTTGGCAGGAGCCTACTTATTGGTATTCCCTCTCGCCATCTATCTTTACCTACAGAAACGGTGGTACGTTGTTAGCTCCTTCGAGCGAGGCTTCATGTACTTCCTGGTCTTCTTATTCTTTCCAGGTTTATTACTCTTCAGTCCAATCTTAAACCTCCGCCCCAAGCGGCGTCAGCCACAAGGGTAAGTCAGTTACTTAAGCGATCATTAGTAATTCATGCGACGAATTGACGCGATTGGAATTGCCCTTGGTATCTTTGCTGCTGGCGGCATAGCCTACTTGATCTTTCAGCTGGCTGGGTACGATCAAATTAAAGCCGGGATTTGGAGTCAAGTCCTCTTGGTTGGGGGGTTATTTGGGTGGGTGCTAACCTACTTGTTTCGAGCCCTGACCCAAACCATGACCTATAACCAGCAGGTGAAAGAGTATAAAGATGCTGTCCTGCAAAAGCGGCTCGAAGAAATGACACCAGAAGAACTTGCCCAACTCCAAGCAGAGGTGGAACAGGAAAAGCGTTTGACTAAGGCAGAGGGCGATTCCTCTATATCCCCTCTTAAGCAGGAGGGGCAGGGGCAAAACTAGATGACGAATGACCAATGACAAAAATTTCCGATTGCTTCGGATCCCTGAGATCTAACTCCCAGTGTGCTCTGATTCCTTTTATTACCGCTGGGGATCCCGATTTAGAAACCACAGCCAAAGCCTTGCGGGTACTCGACCAATCTGGTGCTGACATCATTGAACTGGGAGTACCCTATTCCGATCCTTTGGCCGATGGTCCAACTATCCATGCTGCTGCTACTAGAGCATTACAAAAAGGTGTGCAGTTGGATGATGTTCTGGCAATGGTAAAGGAGGTTAGCCCAGAGTTACAAGCGCCAATTGTCTTATTTACCTACTACAATCCCATTCTCAACCGAGGGATTAATTCGTTTTTAGAGCAGATTGCTCAAGTGGGGGCGAAAGGGTTAGTGGTGCCTGATTTACCCCTCGAAGAAGCTGAAATTTTGCTGAAACCCGCAGCAGAGCTTGGGATTGAAGTGATATTGTTAGTGGCACCAACTTCACCAACAGAACGGATTGAAGCGATCGCTAAACAGTCTCAAGGCTTTATTTACTTAGTCAGTGTTACCGGTGTCACCGGGATGAGAACTCAGCTGCAATCACGGGTAAAAGACTTACTCAATCAGATGCGTGATGTAACCGATAAGCCGATCGGGGTTGGCTTTGGTATCTCCGAGCCAGAACAGGCTAAGCAGGTCAAAGATTGGGGAGCAGATGCCGTGATTGTAGGTAGCGCTATAGTAAAGCGTTTGGCAGATGGGACGCCATCAGAAGGGTTGTCAGCCATTGGAGACTTTTGCCAAAGCCTGAAATTAGCGATTACAGAGTGAAGCCATGGTTACTCAGGCTTGGCATTTACTGTCTAGGATACCGATCACAAACTACTGATCGGATTAATCCTTCGTATTTAGATTCTGTTTGATATCCAGATACATTCTCGGATTGAAATTCTTTCTGGGATTTATGGATTTCGTTTCCAAACACTGTTACGTAACTCCCAAAGCTGAAAGCCCCGCGTTTTTAAACCGGGGATGAAAGCTCATAGCGACTTTAGTCGCCGTGAAAAAAAACTTGGTGAGGACTTGACAGATTATGCTAGGCGTGTTAGCACAACAATATATCAAAAGAGATCGAAATTCGTTCGCGTAGCGTGATCGAAGGTCAATGATTATTATTGAGTTCAAAGCATATGGTAACCCTCATCAGTATCTAGCTATTGACGAGGCTATTCGGACGGTTAAATTTATTCGCAATAGCTGCATTCGTCTGTGGATTGATAACAAAGGGACAGGGAAATATGACCTCAGCAAGTACAGTAAAGTACTGGCTAAAGAGTTTTCCTTTGCTAATGAATTAAACTCAACGGCTCGACAGGCTGCGGCTGAAAGAGCATGGTCATCGATTTCTCGCTTTTTTGAGAATTGCAAGAAAAAAGTTCCTGGGAAGAAAGGTTTTCCGAAATTCCAAAATCATTGTAGATCGGTTGAATACAAGCAGTCAGGATGGAAGTTATCCCCTGACAAAAAGTCGTTCGCGAAGCGTCGGCTTTGCCGAATCACCTTCAGTGACAAAAAAGGAATCGGAAAGCTAAAGCTCAAGGGTACATGGGATTTGTGGCGCTTCGACAAGAATCAAATCAAGCGAGTTCGCATAGTAAAAAGAGCTGATGGCTACTACATTCAGTTTTGCGTTTCTGTTGACGTAAAAGAACAATTAGAACCGGCTGATGCCACTTTGGGATTGGATGTAGGGCTAAAAGAATTATACACCGATTCTAGAGGAAATACCGAACCTAATCCCCGTTTTTATAGAGCCGGTGAAAAGCGCTTAAAGTTTTATCAACGCCGAGTTTATCGGAAAAAGAAAGGCTCATCCAACCGAAAAAAAGCCATTAATAAATTAGCTAGGCAGCACCTCAAAATAAGTAGGCAACGTGAAGAACATGCCAAGAGACTGGCACGTTGCGTAATCCGGTCTAACGACCTGGTCGCCTATGAAGATTTGAGAGTCAAGAATCTAGTCAAAAATCACTGTCTAGCTAAATCTATTAATGACGCTGGTTGGTATCAATTTAGGAAATGGTTGGAGCATTTTGGTCAGAAGTTTGGCAGAGTCACTGTTGCAGTGAATCCTGCTTATACAAGCCAAAACTGCTCAGAATGCGGCGAGGTAGTAAAAAAGTCACTATCAACCAGAACCCACGTCTGCGAATGTGGCTGTGAACTAGACCGTGACCACAACGCCGCGATCAATATTTTAAAGAGAGCCTTGGGTACGGTGGGGCACACCGGAACCTGGATCATAGATCCCAACGCTTCGGGAGATCTGACCTCTACTGTTCTTGGTTCCGGCCAGGTTCAGCAAGTCGGGTCGTTGAGCGAAGAATCCCCGGGTCTAATGACCGGGGAGTGTCAAGAAATCCTCTTTCATACTGATAACTGTCCAACCACGAGCGTCGGCCTCCCGGAGAGCATTCTCGGCACCTGTATCGTATACATATTCCCGGGGATCATCGTGGTGAACCAGCATCATCAAAGCTGGACCGTCTTGGTCGTCAGTGTACTGAAGCATTTCTAAATCACCATCGGAATTACCAATGGTAATAATTGGTTTTTTACCAATGTAGCGGTCAATGTCCACTACTTTACCTTCGTTATTATTAATGGGTTTGACCAGTATTGGTGTCTTAATCAAAACATGAGAGCCATCGTCTTTGGTAATAAACTTGGTTTGGACGGTGGTACCAATAATATTTTCAGGGGGAACACCGTAGGCATCTTCAGCATAGGAGCGAATGAAATCAAGTCCCGCCCCAGAACAAATATAGACCTTGAAATCATTACTCCTGAGATAATTGACCAGTTCAACCATGGGCTGGTAAGTAACCTTTATGTATGGAATACCAAAGTCTGGATGCTTTGAATTATCCAGAAAGAACCTCGCCTTCTGTTTATAGTCTTCCGGTGTTAATCCCTGCAGTTTCAGGTCTTCAAAAATGGCATTCCTTTTATTTGAAAAGGCATTCCCTAGCATATCTTTGATAAATAACCCGTAAATATTTTTGGGTTTTTCATTCCACAGGGTTCCATCATTATCAAAGACCGCGATGCGTCCGCTAGGACTAACGTAGTTATCACTGTTGGGGTTGGTAACCTCTTGCACAAAGTCAAAAATCCCTTGCTTAGCCGCACCCTGATTCCAAGACAGTAAGGGGTCATAGTCTGCAGCAGCAGGGGGACATCCCAGAAAGCCTCCTAGGCAAAACACTGATAACAGAATCGATAGGAAAACTAAGAACGTTCTTTTTTTCATGACCTAAGATTTATCGGCTGTAATTGCTGATCCGCTTCTTGGCAAACAAGGCTATTTTTACCGAGCAAACCGATATTGTCAATATAGCGCTATGCGCAAGGCAAAAGGCATGCATGCTAGAGGCAAAAGTTGACGTGCATTAGCGCACCGAGGGAGTAGGTTTTTAAATTTATAGTCAAAGGGAGAGTGTGGGATTCCCGATTCCCTGTTCCCTAAAAACCAAGAACGAAAGTACCTAACAGCAATTGCAAACCGCTGAACCCTGAAAGCTGACCGCTGATTGCTGTTAGCGCAGCGTGTGCAGCGCATATACTTACAAAAAAAATAGCCGTAGAAATACTATCTACGGCTATGTCAATCACATATGTCAGAAGTTTCCAAAANGGCTCGTGCCAGGGAGCCTTGATCACCTCCAGGGACTTACCGTGAGCCTTGATCATTGCTGCCATGCGTTCACCATAGACCCCATTTGTTACCACTAAAGCCTTGCCATCCTGAGGCACAAGGGTTGATAGCATTGCCTCTACGGCACAAGTGCCGGAACCGGTAAGTAAAATCGCTTCATAGTCCTCAGCGGCTGCGGGATACACCTTGGCTAGGCGGGCTTTGATATCTAGGGTCAGCTCAGCAAACTCAGGTTCACGATGGCACAGGTCTGGCTGGAGTAAGGCACGGCGCACCCGCTCGCTTAGGGTAACAGGGCCAGGGTTGAGTAAGATGGTCCGGTTCATGTTGATGTAAAGCTTAGAGTTTGGCTGGATTGAGATCGAATCAAGGTGTGATTACGGCGATTTGATAAACTGCCGTAAACGTTGAGCAACTTCTAGGGGGGTAATGTGGGGCCGAGGTAATTTTTCAGGAATACCAGGCTTAATCTTGGCGTGAATGAACATTAATTCCTCGGATGGGTCTTGGGTCAAAGCTTTCACCTCTTCAGGGGTTGTGGCTACAGCAACTTGTTTGTAACCACAGGCTTTTGCGATCGCACCAAAATCAATGGAGGCCGACACCGTGGACTGTCCCCCTGTGGATTCATGGCGCTGATTGTCTAGGAGAATATGCCGCAAGTTGGGCGGACGTTCATAGCCAACGGTGGCTAACGCTCCTAGGCGCATCAAAGCGGCACCATCGCCATCGACCACAATCACCCGACGGTGGGGCTGAGCCAGGGCCATGCCCAGGCCGAGACTGGAGATACATCCCATGGAACCAACCATGTAAAGTTGATTAGCTTGGTCCTGAATGGCATACAATTCCCGACCGGTGTAGCCCGTAGTGGCCAACAGAATGTCTTCAGGCCCAGTTGCAGCTTGGATGGCTTGCAGCATGTCACGACGGGTGAAGGAGGGGTTCTGTGGAAGGGGGAGAGCCTCAGCAGGGGTGATCGAGAGGGGCTTGACGGTTAATTGAGAGCTTAACTGGCAAGATTCTACCGAACCCTTTTGCATCACCAGGGCATAGGGCGTCTGATGCTCCTGCATATGGGCAACTGCCCGGTCTAGAGTCGGCTCAACCTGGTCTATTTCCGTGGGAAAAGGTTCCCATGGCACCTGGATTAGATCTAGCAATTGGGGAGTAATGGCTCCCATCAGCTGGTGCTGGGGTTCGTCCGGTGCCCCACCGGGTTGTCCTCGCCAGGTCACAATCACCAAGATGGGAATTTTAAAGGTTTGATTCAGAGAAGTGAGGGGATTGACAGCGTTACCAAACCCCGAATTCTGAAACATGACCACACTGGGCACTCCAGCCAACTCGGCACCGGAGGCGATCGCCACGGCATCCCCTTCATTGGCAGCCCCCACATAGCGGAGATGATCAGAGTCAATCACAGTGTTAATAAAAGATTTGAGGTAGGAGCAGGGCACCCCTGTGTATAACCCAAACCCCTTTGCCTGAGCCGCTCGGATAAAGTCTTCGGATTTGATCATCTAGAAACTTCCAGCCTTGAACAGATCTTCGACTTGATCGATATCGAGCCAATGCCCTTTGATATAAAGCACATGTACCCGATGGCCATGGCTGATCAACCCATTAATCAGAGTTGGCATTCGTCCCTGTTGCCGCACCTGCTCTGACTGGAGCAGAGTATTAAGGGTATCCCGTAATTTCTGCTGCCCCTGTTGGGACACTTTCAGCAATCCGGTCCATATGCCACAGATTTCGCCCTCGGGCAGGTCAGGGGTGATTTGCTGTAGATAAACATGTTGATAAAATGCCTGAGTCGAGTCGGGTAGAGAACAGGCAACGTAATCGGGTCGGATCTGCTCGGCTTGGCGGTGCTGACTCGAATCTATAATGACCACAAAGTCATGATCAACCCCTGACAGCATTTGCAGAATGTACTTCTTGAACAGAACATCACCGTAGCCAATGATCCAATCCTGTCCATCCTGGGGCAACTCCTGCAAGCCTCGACTCAGGGAAACGAGTTCACCTGTGGTGTCATAGTCGTCGTTATCTACATAATCGAGGCCAGGTAAGTTGACAACTTCCTTTTTGTAGCCACGCACCACAGTGATGTCTTGAATACCGACATTGTGGTGCTCTTCCACAATCCGTGATAGCAGGGGTTGACCGTGCAGATCTACCATGCACTTGGGTTTATCTTTAGTGAACTCACCCAATTCAATCCCGCGCGAGGCGGCTAGCAGAATCGTGCGGATCCCAGCAGCAGCGTTCTGGGGTAAATAGCGCTGCTCCGCTTCCAGGTGTTCGGCAACCCCTTGAAGCCGGAAGATCTCAGACACAGGGACGATCTCGTCTTCAACATTCAGCAGGTTCTGCTCTAGCATTAACCTCTGAGCCACCTTTTGGGTCATGGTAACGGAAGCTCGGAGCAGGTGATTCGCCCAAATGGCGATAGAGAAGCCAGCATCCCTAAAGACTTCAGTCGGTGTTGCGTAGTACTTGGTCGGTACAATCACCACTGGCGAGCGATCGCCCCACTCCCGTTTGAAGGCCAACACTTCATCAGGCACATGCAAGGAGCTGTGGATCAAAATGCCATCCGCTCCGGCATCGTAATAGGCTTGGGCTCGCCTTAATGCTTCTGAGAGCCCCCAACCGGCAATAAACGCTTCTACCCGGGCAATCAGGACAAAGTCATCATCACTTTGGGCATCTTTAGCGGCCTTGATTTTGCCGCAGAACTCGTCCATGTCAGCCAGGGGCTGAGCTGTGCCCTTAATAAAGCTATTGGTTTTGGGGAAGAGTTTGTCCTCAATACAGACACCAGCGACACCACGCTGCTCTAATTTTTTGACCAAGCGTTGCACATTGTTAAAATTTCCGTAGCCCGTATCCCCATCCAGCAGAATTGGGATAGAAGTGGCATCGGACATGAACTCAACTACTTCCAAGACTTGAGTCCAACTTGCTTCGTTGTTATCACGCACACCCAACTGGGCAGAAATGCTGAGGCCACTGCCCCAAATGCCCTGAAAGCCTGCCTCTTCAGCAATCTTAGCGCTGATTCCATCATGGGCCTCTATCAGAAACTCTAACTGATTAGAGTTCAGCAGTGTTCTAAGTTGTGTTGTTTTTCTAGGTTGTGTTGTTTTTCTAGCTTGCGTTGCTTTTCTAGGTTCTGTCGTTTTTCTAAATTGTGCTGTTGTTTTCATGTGGCATCCTAAAATTGCAACAATGTTTAACCAAAGCGGTCTAGGGGATAGGCAAGATTTTCATCTTTGTTAAGGATCTCAATCGATCATGAGCCACTCAAAACACAGTTAACTCAGGATTAGCTCTCTAATCCCTGATGCTGCTGTCGGCTCATAGCCTTTCAGCACTACTTGACTAGCAGTGTTTAGAGACATGACAAGCTTACCTAGCTCCCAGCCCTTCCATGGTGGGGAAGAAATCAGGGGAGTTAGGGAAACCAGTGCAAAGGCTCAATAGCCTTATCTAACGACGTTTAACGAACCTTTAAACTAAATTTAAAATAATTTTAACCTTTTTTGTGCTCAATGAATATCGCTTCGGATCGTGATCAGGTCCTAGTGCGACATTCAAACGATGATTCCAAATCCTGCAAACCTTTAAAACGTCTTGCCCGTATCCTCTTTTGAGATACCTCTCGGCCTGGTTGGGTCCATAAATCTTAAAATTGTAGAATTGAAACTCTCGCAAAGGAAAGATCTCATCGAGATCTGGATACTGAGGATGTCCCCCTTCAGAGGGCAATCTCCTTTGGTCATAGATATAAATTTCAATCCCGTCAGTTATTTTGTAAAGATTTTTTTCGATCTTTCTAAAGTAGAAACCATGATCATTGAGGAGAGTTTCTAAAGTAAATAATTTCTGGAAATCTGCCTCTGTCATCTCAATATCAATGTCATCATCCCAGGGAATGACTCCTTCGTGTCGCAGAGCACCGATTAAAGTTCCTGAAATAGCCCAGTAAGGGATATGATGCTGTCTAAGGAGGGAATCAAGGAACTGGAAATCTTGGCGCAATTGCCAATGTATTGGTTTTAATTTCTCAGCCAAAGCAACCACCATGTCTGCGATTGTCCCTGTCATTTTTGACTCAATGCCCTTCTCGATGGCATAGTTGTAATCCGCGATCGCTTCAGCAAGTCCTTCTTGTTTTGTCAGCGCCTCGTGGGGTTGCGCTGATAACACATCTGACTCTAGCGCAAGGGCTTGCTGATACATGGTGGCTGCTTGTATCACTTGACGGGCACAGCGATCAATTTCTTCTAATCCCTGGGATGATATCTGAGCAGACAACAATAGGTACCACAGCTGCTCGTGAAATTCCTCGCAGTCCGGTTTAATCTTAATCGCTTTCAGGTAACAGGCAATTGATTCGACCCACTCACCTTGTTGGCAGTAGAGTTCTCCCAATTCTAAATAAAGTTGAGGATTATCTGGTTGTAGCTCAATGTTTTTCTGGGTGTTGGCGATTGCCTGTACTAGATCATCTGGTGAATTTCTTGACACTCCCCCTCCTATAACAACGCAGGGCTGTTTCATTGTCAATTTTTCGGTTCGCTAAAGCTCCCGAGTGGCAGCGGTTTCGCCCCTGTTTTTATATTATTAAAAATAGTATAAAAAAACGGCGATTTGCTTGACATTAACGGGCTTTGAGCCCCTCACCCAGGAATTTTAGCATCGAGCAATGTTACAGCCCTGCTATAACAAAGGGGATTCTTACTTGGCCGTAGGCCACGCTAAGCGAACAACGAGCTGTCTTGCCTATTCAGGTCTGAACCAGAAAAGGTAGAGGACAATTATCTATAAGCGTATTGGATCAGCGGATCCAGGTTTCGGTGTGCCGGAAACTAAACCATAGAATAGTGGAGCCTTAATCAAAAAGGTTAAAAATTTTTACACAAGCGCCGACTAACTATAAAGGCTCCACTATTTTTACGGTAACTTCTAACCCCACCGTACCTAAAATAGTTAACAAGTTTAAGTTAACAAGTTTAAGTTAACAAATTTAGATGAACATTTTTTTGATCAAAGACTTTCATAGATGTCCAAATCGTTAGACTTGATTGTGCAACATGATTATCTCAAAACATGTTTTTTACACTGTCTAATTATTCAATATCATGTTTATTTAGAACATTAATTATTCCTTTATATTAACACGGTGCTACCAAACTGTCAATACAAAGATGCTCCTTTGGAGCCTTCAGTTGCGAACAAAAAAAAAGCCCTCCTGTAAGGACGGGGCTTTAGACCCAAATTTTTTGGTAATCACTAATTAGGATTTTTTAGTGCATCGGTGCGGACAAACACGCTAGTAGTCTGCTTACCGCGCCTTACTTTTATTTCTAGAACCTTATTTACTCCACTATTTTCCACAAGGCGCTGTAGTTGTGTGGCATTAGTAACAGATGTTCCATCAATTTGAACAATTATGTCCCCACGACGCATACCAGCATCAGCAGCTGGTGTATCCGGCATTACTTGAATTACCAAGACACCATTGATTTCTGGTAATAGTAAAACAGAGTTGGGATCATTGTTGTTCTCTTGTGCTAGTTCCGGGGTTAGGGTTGTCATCCGAACACCGATATATGGATGGACAACTTTTTGCCCTTGGGCTAGTTTGTTGGAAATCTCTTTGACTTTGTTGATGGGAATAGCAAAACCAATTCCCATGGCATTAGCCCGAATAGCAGTGTTGATGCCAATAACTTCCCCTGTAGCATTCAACAACGGACCACCAGAGTTTCCAGGATTAATAGCAGCATCGGTTTGTATAAAGTCCAGTCGCTTGTCGGGAATACCTGCCTGAGCGCTGGAGCGTCCTATGGTGCTGACAATTCCCAAAGTCACTGTATTATCTAGCCCTAGGGGGTTACCAACAGCAATAGCCCAATCTCCAACCTGAACTTGACTCGAATCCCCTAGAGAGACAATCGGTAAGGAAGTACCGTTAATTTTGACAACAGCTAAGTCAGTGAATTCATCAACACCCTTGACTTGACCATTAAACTTGCGCCCATCCTTGAGGGTAACGGTTACTTTATCTGCACCTTCCACAACATGGGCATTAGTCAGTAGGATGCCACTGTTGTCAATGATAAAGCCAGAGCCTTGACCTTGTAAACGTCTTTCTTGGGGAATTTGGGCTGAAAAGTCATCACCGAAAAAGCGCCGGAAGAAGGGGTCATCAAACAAGGGATCGACGCGCCTGGAAACTGTGCGCTCGGTGTCAATACGCACCACTGCTGCTCCAACCCGATTCACCGCTGCTGTTACAAAACTGCTATTACTAGCTTGCTGTGGACTTAGCAGTTGTTGGGCGATCAGTGGCGGAGTTACTGAGTCTGTGCTGGGTACAGGAGCAGCCTTGGAGGGAGATACACGATAAACGCCAACTGTCAATAAGACTCCAAGTAAAATAGCCAAGAGATAGTTACTAATTGAGCGAAGCCAAATCGAAAATTTAGTTGATGACATAGTATTATCGTATTCTTCTGGTTAATTTTGGGGAATACTATTGCTAAGCCAATCCCACGACCTAAAACCCATGGGATTTACTTGGCTTTGGCTAGTGGTTAGTAGTCAGTTGTTGCTGACCCTTAGTGTTAACCCCTAACTCAAGTTTACCTTCCCTGATATTCCTCCCACCCAGAGCCAGGAGTGGGTTTCGAGGCAGATTTGTAGGATTGTGGATTAGTTGCTACAAGCATCTAATCGCTATTTTGAGAGTTATTACTATGACGTTAGTAGTACCTGGGCGAGTTCCAGACGGTGCGACCCTAGGAGGCGCGCACCGAGAGTGAGAGAGGTTGACCTCAAGGGGTGATCAGCCCTTGAGACCCGAAGAAGTTAAGCTTAATAATTATCAATAATGATATACCCAGGAAGTTGGTTAACCTTGGACTAATAAAACTAATAAAACCGCTATGATCTCGAAAGATAGAGAATATGCCCTGACTCAAGAACTGAATCACAACCATAGTGAACATACCCATGGTCACGTCCATGATGAAGAATCTCTGAGGCGAATTATCAATCGCCTGTCTCGAATCGAGGGGCATATTCGAGGGATTAAGACTATGGTGCAAGAAAGTCGCCCCTGTCCTGATGTTTTGGTACAGATTGCTGCAGTTAGAGGAGCTTTGGATAAAGTAGCACGAATTATCCTGGATGAACATTTAAGCGAGTGTATCGGTCGTGCCGCTGAGCAGGGCAACATTGAGGTAGAAATTGAGGAGTTGAAAGCGGCTTTAGATCAATTTTTACGTTAGCCCTCAGAGGCTCTATGCTGCTCTACAAACTGACGTAGCCTCAGCAAACTTAAGGTTTGACCCCAATTTAATGGTAACAAAGACACCCCTTCTAGGCGAGATTGTACCCAACCATCTCCCCAATACCATTCATGATAACCATCAATTCCCTGGCTCAAGAGCAGTCTTAAACAGTTCGGCTGAACAAGCTCAACTTTGTGTTGTACTGCTACTGGCCCGATGGAAGAAGTAAAGGTCAATCCTAAATCTAGCTGTTCGGGTAACTCGGAAGATAAATTCTCCGGCCACAACCACTGGTGCAGTTGCGCGGTATAGAGCAGACTATCCCGGATAACATTTTGTGGTGCTTCGACTTCAATCCTCAGATGACTTTTTTGAAAGATTCCTAGCATTTTGGTTAGATCGTCCTTACTCGTAGGAAATATTTGTAATTATTGTGAATGAACCAATGGGATAAATCCCGTCTGTTGTTTTAATGCCTCGGCTAAAAGGAGAGGGCAAGCAAGGGACTCGATACTTTCTCAATACTTTGTAAAATAAACATTAATTATATTAAGAAGTGTAAGAGTTTTCTATGGCTGACCAGTTAATTCGCGCCACAGCAGCTTCAGGGGGTATTCGCGCAGTTGGTGTGATTACTACACGCCTGACGGAAGAAGCTAGACAACGTCACCAACTCTCTTATGTGGCAACGGCTGCCCTAGGTCGTACCATGTCTGCAGGTCTTCTGCTGGCTTCTAGTATGAAGCGAGCAGAGTCGAGGGTCAATATTCGGATCAATGGCAATGGTCCACTGGGTGGAATTATGGTGGATGCAGGATTAGATGGTAAAGTTCGAGGTTATGTAGACAACCCAGAGGTGGAACTGCCACCAAATAAGAAGGGCAAATTAGATGTGGGTGGTGCTGTTGGTAAGGATGGTTTCCTATACGTGGTTAGGGATGTGGGTTATGGCTATCCCTATTCGAGTACAGTAGAGTTGGTTTCTGGTGAAATAGGTGATGACATCGCTCACTATCTGCTAAATTCGGAACAAACCCCATCAGCGCTGGTGGTTGGTGTATTCGTAGGTGCTCAAGGGGTCACTGCGGCTGGGGGTATTTTAATCCAAGTTATGCCTAAGGCAGCAACGGATGAGGCATTAGTTCAAACTTTGGAATCTCGCATTACCAAACTATCAGGTTTTACACCACTGCTCCAAGCTAACCAGACCTTACCAGAGATTTTTGAACAGTTGCTGGGGGATATGGAGCTAGAGATTTTTCCAGAAACCCAGATGCTGCATTTTAACTGTGGTTGCTCCTTTGACCGGATGTTGGGGGCTCTGAAAATGCTGGGAAAAGAGGAACTTCAGGATATGATAGAAAAAGACGGTGGCGCTGAGGCAACTTGTCATTTTTGCTCAGAGGTCTATCATGCCAATCCCGATCAACTATCTCAATTGATAAAAGAATTGTAAACTCAGTAGCTACTGGACTTCCTACTGTAACTGGAAGATTAGAATCCTGACTTGTAAAGGATTGCAAGAAATATGGATCAGCATATAAACTCAACCAGAATTATAAGAACACTACTATAAGATAGGGTGTAGACTCTATATGTGTAAGGTGGGTAAAATCTCAACAACTGAGGTTGCTGTAAACAACCTGCTGTCTTCCGGTGTAGGGAGTGTGGAAGTGAATTATGACCAGAAATAGAGAATTTCCAGACCGTTGGCCAACCTCAAATGGTTCAAGTTCAGGTAAGTTTAATGGCTGGCAACCTAACCAGAGCCAGCCGGTTACTCAACCGAACGTAAACTATCCTGACCGAGGAAACCCATCGACACAGCCCCCCCAGCAATCAGAAAAATTTGGGGTTGGTCAACCAGTAGCTAACTCTCGATTAAACACAGCACAAACTACCGGTAGACAAGCTCCCTCAGGAAAAACGACTGGAGTAAAAAACCTCTTGCCTCGCAGTTGGCAGTTTTGGTCAGCTTTAGTTGTGTTGCTTTTCGGTAGTGCTGGATTTGCTTCAGCAATGATGTTGTTAAGGTTGCCAGCTGTACCAAACTGCCGTGCTGTGTTTTGGCCAACGGCTTCAGCATCGATGCGCCTATCTTGTGCTCAGGTGGCAGCAAATCAGCAAACTGTCCCCCAGTTGCTAAAAGCGATCGCATTAGTGGATGCCCTGCCCGAAGATCACCCGTTACGCCCACAAGTTAACCAACATATCGAAGAGTGGTCACAGGTAATCCTAGAGATTGGGGAAGCTAAGTTTCAAGCTGGTCAGCTCAGTGAAGCTCTTAAGATTGCTAAACGTATTCCTTCAAAATCCGTAGCTGGCGCGATAGTAGAAAAGCGGGTAAAACGTTGGCAGAAAATCTGGTCGAGGGCAGAGGGAGTTTATGAGCAAGCGGAAAAACAGTTGAGGTTATCAAACTGGAACTTAGCATTTCGCGAAGCAGTACGATTGACCTATGTGGACAATGACTACTGGGCTACGGCTAAGTATAACCAGCTAACGGATAAGATTAAGATGGGACGGGAAGACTCGGCTAAGCTGGATAAGGCTTATGAGCTGAGTAGAAGTGGCAATATAGAGAAGATCCTGGCAGCTATTGAAAAAGCTAAGGAAATCACAGAGCAAAGTTATGCTTACAAAGAAGCTCAGGATTTAATTAAAGACTCTGGCAACAAGCTGGTGGAGATTGCTCAGAACAAGCTAGAGCAAGGTAAGTGGTCCGAAGTTCTTGACATTGCCTATAAACTTCCCGAAACGATTAAAGTACCTGAACTCAAATCGGATTTAATTGACCTAGCTCATGCCCTATCTCGTGCTGAGTCTGGTACAACCTGGGATTTAGAAGAAGCGATCGCATCTGCCCAAAAGCTGGGATCAGAACGTCCCCTATATAAGAAAGGGCAGCAATTAATTAGCCGTTGGCAACGAGAAGTAGAAGATGTGGCGCGACTTGAGCGAGCCAGAACCTATGCTACCTCGGGTTTACCTAGTGACTTAAGACTGGCAGTAGCTGAAGTGGAACAGATCCCTCGTGGTAATCCCCGCTATGAGGAAGCACGGGGCGAAATTCGAGATTGGACTCGTCAAATTCAGCTGATCGAAGACAGGCCATTCCTGGAACGGGCAGCACAACTGGCTAGTTATGGCAGCATTGATTCTTTGCAAGCTGCTGTTCAAGAAGCCCGTAAAATTTCCCGAGGTCGTAGTCTTTACCAGGAAGCTCAAAGTAAAATTAATCAGTGGTCTAGAAGTATCCAGCAGCAAGAAGACCAACCTTATTTAGACCAAGCACGCACTCTGGCAATCCGGGGTGATCTATATGCAGCCGTGGCAACTGCCCAACAAATTAAGGCAGGTCGGGCTCTGTACAATGAAGCCCAAAGCAAAGTCAGAAGCTGGAAGTTAGAACTAGAGGGTCAGCAGCGTTTACGGGAAGCTTACCAAATTGCTGAGGCTGGAACTCCACAAGCCCTAAGAAAAGCGATTCGAGTAGCTAGGCAAGTGCCAACCTCAACCAAATCCCGTAGCGAGGCGAGAACAGTAGTCAATCGCTGGAGTTACAAAATCCTATCCATAGCCAGAAGTCGTTCTGCCTATAACCTGTCTGAATCCATTGCGATCGCAAACATAGTTCCGTCTGGTACTCGCCCTTACCAGGAAGCCCAACGGCAAATTCAATCATGGCGCAAGATTTTAGCCCCACCTCCCCCACCTCCTGTGCCCGTAAGACGACCAAGACCGGTTCCGCCTCCATCTCCCCCACAAGTGGTGATCCCGAAACCAGCTCCCTCCCCACCATCAGTGGTAAAACCATCATCAGTGGTCAAACCGCCATCACCGGTTCGCTCCTTCCCAATTGTGGTTCCACCACCGGAAGTGACCTCACCATCGGGTATCGTCAAACCACCGACTCAGTTAGAGCCGCCCAGGTTTAATCCCCCCGCTGGTAGGAAGATTGAGTTGATTGATGCTGACTCTTAAGAGTTTCCGAGGGTAGTACAACCGGCTAGGAGCAAACCTGTGGAAATTGAACAAAAATGAGCGACGCATTCCCCCACCACGAGAACGCAGGTGGGGGTCAAGGAGCGGCAAATTGTGATATAATTGAATTATCTTGAGTGGTACGGCAAAGGGCAGAACGAGATTCTGAGCAAACTGGAGGCACGACCTCTCACGATAGGGAAATTAAACCTGTTTTTCCTCGCTCTGTCGGTTTATAAACGTCAGACTCTAGGTGAAAGTTTCTAAGCATAAGCCCCACAGCGGAAGCGATGCAGAGGTGCGACCCGTGGCGAATTTAATTCGCCTACGGAAAGCGCACCATTACGGTCTTGGGGAGGCAGCGCGGTCTTGGGGGTTCCCCCCATGAGCGACTGCCGTGGTTTCCCCCACTCGCTATTGCATCAAGACAACGACTTGGGGGAATAGTCCAGCAAAAGTCCTGGCAACAGGCGCGAGAATGCCGCCTGTCGCGAGGGATAAAACCTTGTAATTAAGACGGATACCCACACCATGAAAACTCAGGTGGGGGAAGCATTCAGAATTAAAAATTCTTAATATTAAATGGAGTGAATTCCATTTAATATAGAAGACTTTAACTTGTCATCAACCATCAAGTCCCGTCTTGACCAGTTCATTCATGCTCCCCAAACTGAATTCACCCTCATTCTGCTAATTCTACTTTCGGTAGTTCTAGTGGTTGTTGAAGCAAGTCTAGAGGGTGCAGGTTTCATATATGGACTGGTCTATGTAAGCGAAGAGCTACTGACGGGCATATTTATCGTAGAACTAACAATCCGCTACCTAGTGGCAAGAAACAAACGTCGGTTCTTGCGTCACTACTGGCTGGATATTGTTGCTGTGCTGCCTTTGTTCCGGGCATTCCGCTTATTGCGAGTTTTACGGATGTTAAGGCTGCTCAGAGTCGGAATTTTGGTAAACCGTAACCTCAACCGTATCTCTTCCTCACTCGCTGCCAGTATTAGTGCTCAGATTGGAGTTTTTCTGATTATCGGCTTAATTACATTAGTCGGTGCTTTAGGGATTTATCTGCTGGAGGGAGGACAGAATGAGTCATTTGCTTCCCTAAGAGACTCTTTATGGTGGAGTTTTTTTACCCTAATATCAGGAGAACCCATTGGTGGTGAACCCCAGACTGATGCTGGGCGTCTGATTACCCTCATGGTAGTCATTGGCGGGTTAACTATGTTTGCCGTCTTCACCGGTGTAGTTTCAGCAGTAATGGTGCAACGACTTAGAACAGTTATGGAGGTGAAATACTTGGAACTGGATGAACTGCGCAATCACATTGTTATCTGCGGCTGGAACCGAGGTGGTCACCTACTCATTGAGGAACTCCAGGCAGACTCTGAGCTCAAGCACTATCCAATGGTGGTTGTGGCAGAGTTTACCGACACACCAGAGTCGGAACTCAAGGGAGTTAACCGTTCCCAAATATATTTCTATATTGGTGATTACACTACTATTGATGTCCTCGAAAGTGTGGGGATCTATCATGCCTCACGGGCAATCCTCCTTGCTGATTCTACCCGTCCTCGAAGTGACCAAGACCGGGATGCACGGACAGTCCTAGCTGCCTTGACCATTGAAAAACTCCAACCCGGAATCTACACTTGTGCTCAACTCCTTGACCGGAAAAACAATGTCCAACTGCGAGTAGCGGGAGTTGAAGATGTTATTGTTGTTGATGAATTAGCCAGTCACTTAATTGCTACCTCAGCTCGGAACCTAGGGGCTGTAGATGTGCTGGCAGAGTTGCTAACTGTGCAAGTGGGAAACCAATTCTACAAAATTGTTTTACCACAGAGGTGGGTTGACATTTCCTTCTGGGAAGCTGCTCGGCGGTTGAAAGAGGAGTTTGATACAACGTTGATCGCAATAGAGCGCCATAGCAATGGAAATCGGGAAACCCTAATTAATCCCCCTAAAGATCAAACACTACTGTCTGGCGATCACTTAGTGATTATTGCTCGTAGTTTGCCGAAAATTGGGGTTCCAGTCCGGTGAAGTCTCAACTTGTCGGCAGGTTTTTATGGTGCGATCGCAAGTTCATATCCCCCTTCAGTTTACCATGATTCCGACGTTTTAAACCCACATTCCGCTTGTCTTTATCTAGATACCCTATCTGGGCAGTTACAATTTTTTAAAACTTACTTCCCTGGCACTTCAAAATTAAACCTCCTCTCCGTAATTGGTACAGGGCTATTTCATTCTAGATGGTAAGATAAGATGCTTTGGCACAACAGGGAGCATGTCACAAATGCCGAACATTTGTACTAAATCTTATGCCCCCTCATGGGTTTAAGCTTGCTGTGATGGTACATAGTTCATTTATTCTGCAACGCAAGACCTGCTCCCGGCACAAGGGCACAAGAGAATCAACATCAATGGGTCAAATTGCTATTTTAGAAGCCTTTTCTGATTTACCAGATGCTCGATTAGGGCAGCGGATGTTGACACGAGCGTGGCTATATGTCTGGCTATCTTTACCCTAGCAGTAGCTGCAGGGAATAAAAGATTTTTAGCGTACGCTGATTGGATTGAAACAATCGTGAGGAGTTGAGCCAATTGTTTCAAGTCAACCGACTGCCATCATACAGCACAATCCGCCGAGTGTTACTGAACATGGTAACTAATGATTATTCAGCTTCGCTCGCTTGCTTTTTCGAGTACACTCCGGAAGCGGGAGAGTCAAGCTAGAAAAGAAGCTGACCTCAAGCAGCAAGAACAAGAAAATCCAACAGCATCAGCAGTCGGCTCAAAAGCTACTGTTGCAGTTAGGGCAACAGGACTTCGCCTGTGCTGCTGATGCCTTCAGGGCAGGGGAAAAGTTGAATCAACAGTTGCGTTATCATGCGCTTGTCTCAGCTCGAAGTCGTGCCACATCCTTACTACCACAAACCGGGACGACCGCGAATAGGACAACCTCCAGACGGCTATCACTATCGTCTCCAAGGGACTTTGAAAGTTAAACAAGAGGTGGTTGCCCTGGCTCGAAGAAGGGCGGGACGGTTCGTTCAAGCCACCAATGTCTTGGAGTCGAAACAACTTAGCCCAGAGGATCTCCTCTGTGAGTACAAAGGGCAACAATGCACTGAGAGGGGTTTCCGTTTTCTCAAAGACCCGATGTTCGTATGCCTACAGTGTCTTTCTCAAAACTCCTAAACGGGTAGCCGCCAACGCACATGGTGATGGGTCTGTGTTTGTTGGTTTATACTCTGGCTCACAGAGCCTTACGCCAAGCTCTCAGCAGAACCAAACAAACCATTGACAATCAATTAGGTAAGCCGACGGCTACCCCAACAATGCGTTGGGTGTTTCAGTGTTTTCAGTCGATTCACATAGGTCTTGTTGATGGAGTTCAACAGATTATCAACTTAACCCAAGAGCATCAAGGGATTCTACAGTTTCTCGGTGCTCCCTGCCAAAAATATTATTTGTTGATCTGACCCACCTGCGGAATGTGGGGTACATTAGTCCTATTGATTGCGATATTTTAGCTGGCTTTGAGCAAAAGAAACAGAAGTCGTTGCGTTCCCGTAGCGTCGGCAAAGCCGCATCGCAATTAACAGCTGATTCGTAACGTAAATCTCAAAAAGTCTGAAAGCCTTGGTATGATTGTCTTTTGGTTATTAAATAGTTCAGTTTTGCTATTGTAGCGCAAGCCTTATCCTACAAGGTTTAGTGCGAATTTACGAATCAGCTAGTCTTTATCGGTTATCATTATAGATACCGATAAACTTCGCCAAAAGTTAAATAACTGCTTGGCTACTTCTGTTACTGTTTAATTTCATCTAATTCAAATTCATGACCTTAGGTAAGTCCGAACCGAACCAGATTGATAAAATTAATCGCAAATTACCAAAACTAAATACCACCCACCAACCTCTCGTTTCTGAAGAAGAGATGCGCCAAGCGGTACGGACTTTACTGTTAGGATTGGGAGAAGACCCAGACCGCGAAGGCTTGAAAGATACTCCTAAAAGAGTGGTCAAAGCCTTAAAATTTCTGACTTCTGGCTATCATCAATCTTTAGACGAACTCCTCAACGGGGCAGTATTTCACGAAAATACCAATGAAATGGTCTTAGTTCGGGACATTGACCTATTTAGCTCCTGCGAACACCATATCTTACCTATTCTCGGTCACGCTCACGTCGCTTATATTCCCGACGGTAAGGTAATCGGACTGTCAAAAATTGCTCGTATTTGTGAAATGTACGGACGACGTTTGCAGGTACAGGAAAGATTAACTGCCCAAATTGCCGATGCCCTTCAAGGATTATTAAAACCAAAAGGGGTGGCGGTAGTAGTGGAAGCAAGCCATATGTGTATGGTAATGCGAGGAGTCCAAAAACCTGGTTCTTGGACTGCCACTAGTGCGGTTAGAGGCGTATTTGCAGATGATCCAAAAACCCGTCAGGAGTTTATGAGTTTAATTCACTACAACCGTTCAATGCATTAATTAATTCGCGTGACAGCATGAGAGATGGGTATAAAGCTCATCTCTTTTTTTGATACAATAATTATCGTTATCAACAAAACTGCTTATGATTATTGCTGTCGCCAGTCCGACCGGTGGCGGTAAAACCCACTGGATTGGTCAACAAATAGCCCAAACCAATAAACCTGTAGGTTATTTCAGTCCTCAAACTGATTCCGTACCCATTGATGCAATATATCTCCAAAGTGAATACCCTCAACTAAAACTTTATCAGACAGGGGAAGAAGCGGAATTAGACAAAACCATAACTTATCTAGAGATTCCCTGGTATTTGGATTTAGCCGGAATTGAACCTTTACTGCAAACTTTGAACCCCCATCGAGTAGCCATAATCCCCGGCGATACAGATAGTACAGAGTTAAATACTTGGGCGGATGAAGTTATTCCAGGAAATAACATCAGTAAGCCAACCACAGCTTTGCAGATTCATCGGGGGGTTTTGACGGGGGAAATTGTAGATTTTGATAGTTTAGCTACTTTTTGGCTGGAACTTACTCAAGGTGCTTACGGTGAGGTAGCTCGGGTAAAAGGAATTTTCGACCTAGTGGATGGACAAATTTATTATGGTGACTTCATACTAGGGGAATCGGAATTAGCATTTAAACCTTTAAAATTACCCCGTTGGTTAAATGGTAAACCAGATCGTTTTAGTGGTTTTGAAATAGTAGGTAGTAATTTAGATAAAGCTGAAATTGTTCAAACTGTCCGAGATTGCTGTCTTCCCGAATCGGCAATTAATTATTACCAACAACAAGTAAAAGAGTCTTTAGAAAGTGAACCAGAGGTAGAAGTGGTATGAAAATAGCAGTGATATCTTGTATCCATGGTAATTATGCAGCTTTAGATGCAGTTTTACTGGATATTGACGAACAAAAAGCAGAAAAGATTTATTGTCTGGGGGATTTAGTGGGTTATGGTCCCTATCCTAATGCAGTGGTGGAACAAATTCGTTCTTTAGATATTCCCACTGTACAGGGTTGTTGGGATGAAGATATTGTAGAAGGACTAAATGCTTGTGAATGTAGTTATCCTTCCCTGTTGGCGGAAAAAAGAGGTAAAATTGCCCACGAATGGACAAATAAGCACGTCAATGCCGAAGTTAGGGAATATTTAGCCCAACTACCCCATACCTACAAAGAAGATAATCTCTGTTTCGTACATGGTAGTCCTAATAGCAACCACGAATATTTGTTACCCGAAATGGATGCTTTCACTGCTTTAGAAAGAGTTCTCTCCAGCGATGCAGATATATTATTTTGCGGACATACCCACTTTCCCTATGTCCGCACCCTAGATTCTGGACAATTACAGGTTAAAGTTCGTCAACCCAGTGGAAACGAACAACCAACCATAAGTTTTAATACTCCCCTGAAGCGAATTATCAATGTCGGTTCGGTAGGCGAACCCCGTCATGGTCGTCCCAATGCTACCTATGTTATCTATGACACGGAAACACAAGCAGTAAACTTGCGGGAAGTGGAGTATGACTATCAAACAACCTGCGCTGCCATCTTAGATGCTGGTTTACCACCGATTTTCGCTTGGCGTTTGGCTAGAGGTTTGGAATTTGCCGAAAAAGCCGACGATCCTACTCATGTGTGTGAGAGGTAAATTAAATTACTTAAATATTTAAATTGAAAATCAATGTGGGCAATTTTAAGCGGAATTGAAGGAAATATCGCAGCTTACGAAGCAGTGTTGGCAGATATCAAACGCCAGCGCGTTAAGGTGGAAGCATTGTATATTCTGGGCGATATCGTAGCAGCTAACCAAGATAGCGAACAAGTAATTAAACGAATTCAGAATCCTTTACCTGGAGAATTAGAACCCCAAGTATGCTTCGGCTGGTGGGAAGAACAATGCTTTGCTTTACACGGTTTGGGTTCGACAGCAGAACCGACAGAATTAATCGAGCGCTTTGGTAAAGAAACCGCTAAACTTCTTTGGGATTCGGTATCTCGCGAAACCGTACAGTGGTTACGCAACTGTCATTTTGGCTTCTTTGAATTAGATTGTTTGTTAATTCACGGTAGCACTGTTAGCGTCAGCGATGAGTTAACCCCCGAAACCTTACCCTGGCAAATGCTAGACCGCTTGCAAAGAGTCCAGGCAAATCATCTCTTTTGTGGTCGTTCGGGTCAAGTATTTGAATATCAACTACAAGGAGGTTCGGTAAATAGTTCGGTGATGACTTTAGATCGCCAGCAACCCGTGCAAACTATTACTGCACCCAAAAGAAGAGTTGTTGGTGTAGGAAATGTAGGCAAAGAACCAGGAAAGGCTACTTATACGCTTTATAGTCCAAAGAGCGATTTTCTGGAGTTTAAAACAGTTTTTTATGGCAATAAAAAGGGATCTGGTAATTAGTTTCAGGTTACTAAAGGTATGGCTAAGTGCAAAAACAGGTAGTCGGAGACAACTTTCTGGAAAATGAGATGATAATTGCTATAGTAAAAAATATCATTGCTTAATTGGTGACGGCTTAGAAGCTACCTTGATTTTAAGTGTTGAAATCAGCAATGAGAGCAACCAAGGCATGTGACGTTTGATCAGGACAATCAGCTTGCCGTAGTTTGTTATTACCTGTTCCCGTTGTCGTCGGTAAATAGCTTGAACAATTTGTTTGGCAGTTTGATCAGCAGAAATCAGAAGCCTGGGGGAAATAGGATCCTCCCAGTCTGAATGCCAAATTCCCTGATTGTCTAGCTGACGAATTTCAGTAGCAACGTACCCTGGACAAATGTGTGTGACCGACACCCCATCGGGAGCCAACTCTTGAGACAACGACTCACACAAAGCCCGCATCGCAAATTTGCTCATACTATAGGGAGAATCGCCACTCAAGGCAACGTAACTTTTTACGCTACTAATGATGACCAGTCTTCCTTTAGTTTTCTTGAGGTCATCTAAGGTCGCGTAGATGGTACTCAGTACCCCAAAAACATTGGTTTCCCACAGACGTCGATAGTCATTCACCCTGAGGTTTTCGACATTACCCTTCAAAGACCAGCCAGCATTAGCAACCACGATATCAATTTTGCCGAACTTACTACGGGCAAAGCTTGCCGCTTGATCAAGCTCACCATCCTTCGTCACATCACAGGGCATAGCAAGTACACGTTGACCATTAGGATCAATTTGTGAAGCTATGGTTTCTAATCGTTCTGCTCGCCTAGCTAGGAGTACCACATTGGCTCCTTCACGGGCTAATTCATGAGCAAGAGCTGCTCCAATGCCAGAGGAAGCTCCTGTGATTAGTGCCACTTGATCCTTAAAGTTGCTCATCTATTGCTTGCTTAAAGTTAATTTCAATATTGTGAGCTCGATTGTATTAAATAATGAAATTTTACTGTAAAATTTGGCATCTTGAGATAAACACTCGGCTAGTTGAGCTTTAATCGGGTCGCGAAAAATCTCACGATATCAGCCCCAAGTTACCGTCGCTAGTATAAGGTCTAATGAATCTGCCTGCTTTTAAGGGTTAAATAAGTCAAATACCTCAGTTATCCCTAAATCCTAAAAAATTTTTTGCCAAGGACTTGACACATTTGTAATATACATGTAGTATAAAAGTAAGGTTAAAGAGAAAACATCGCGCTACAAGGAGGGATGCCCAATGATTCATGTTCGGTTTGAAGGTCGTTCCTACGACATTGCTGAAGGTCAGCTGGGTATAGCCAAAAGTATGAACGATACCGCTGTTAAACAGCAACTCGCGAAGTACTTTGATGTAGCCCCAGAGCGCTTGACCTCTTATGTCATCGACCGCAGTACCAACCGCAATCTGATTATAAGACCTGAAGCGGTTTATGGTTAAGGTTTGTGGTTAAAAGGTTTATGGTAAAAAGGTGTTAAAAGGTTAAACCTTTTGTCCTGTGCCCTAATCTCAAGAAGCCTACACACAGATAACGATCCTAAGGTAGCGAACTCGGGTAACCGAGGAGCGCGAGCACTAAGCCATTGTCTTACAGAGATTTGGCGTGCGTGTCCACTGCTAAGCCATGCTTGGTGAGGACGGTCGTAAGTTGCTATAAAGCTTTTGTTAACTTGCACAGGAGCAATTGTTCGGAATTTCCCCCCGCGCCCTAACTGCTGAAGCTTACATACTACCGATCTACTAATCGGAAGGTTATAGGTTCGAATCCTATCAGCGGCGCTATTTGCCGCTGTAGCTCAAATGGATAGAGCATCATTTTATTAAAAGCTTTACTGACTTGCGCGGGCACCCCAATTCTAGTGCAATTAGAGTGGTTTTACTGGCATAACTAAACAATTTAAAAAATAACTGAGTCACCTTCGCGCCCTGACCCGGAAAGCTTTCATACTAGCCAAATGGTAAGGCACTTGACTCATCATCGAGAATATGCGGGTTCAAATCCCGTGTGTGAAACAACGGCTTTCTGAACTTGCGCGATTGATTCAACCTTCTAGGAATAATTTCCAAATTATGCTACAGAGTGATAAAAGTACTGGTTAAAAAACTATTATAAGTTCCTATCAATTTTGTATTAACTTGCACAGAAGCAAGTGTTACAAATTTACCCCCGCGCCCTAACCGCTGAAGCTTACATACTACCGACTACGAATCGGAAGGTTATAGGTTCGAATCCTATCAGCGGCGCTATTTGCCGCTGTAGCTCAAATGGATAGAGCATCATTTTATTAAAAGCTTTATTGACTTGCGCGGGCACCCCAATTCTAGTGCAATTAGAGTGGTTTTACTGGCATAACCAAAGAATTTAAAATTCACTGAGTCACCTTCGCGCCCTGACCCGGAAAGCTTTCATACTAGCCAAATGGAAAGGCACTTGACTTATCATCGAGAATATGCGGGTTCAAATCCCGTGTGTGAAACAACGGCTTTCTGAACTTGCGCGATTGATTCAACCTTCTATAAATAATTTACAAATCATGCTACAGAGTGATCAAAGTACTGGTTAAAGGAATGTTATAAGTTCCTATCAATCTTTTATTAACTTGCACAGAAGCAAGTGTTACAAATTTACCCCCGCGCCCTAACTGCTGAAGCTTACATACTACCGACTACGAATCGGAAGGTTATAGGTTCGAATCCTATCAGTGGCGCTATTTGCCGCTGTAGCTCAAATGGATAGAGCATCATGTTTTCAAAAGCTTTACTAACTTGCGCGGGCACCCTAATTCTAGTGGTTTTCACTGCTATAACCAAAGCATTTAAAAATTAAGCGATGCAGCGCGGTCTTGGGGGTTCCCCCCATGAGCGACTGCATCAAGACAAGGTAATTCAAAACACTGCTAATAAATCGTGGCTTAGTTGATGTATTTTAGGTAAATTTTTATTAATTATTAAACCTTCAACCTTTAACTAAACAACCCAATAAGCTAACAACCAAACAACCAAATAACTTATAGATTTGTCCAGAAATTACATAGGAGCATAGGAGGTTAATCCTATGAAAACTGAAGAGCGTGACCTGCGTTTAGAATTACTAAACAGTTTATTAACTACACCCCATCGTAAGCTGGAGCAAGTGACAGAATTGCACCAACTGATGGTAGAACTTGACCCAATTTTTTACGGTCACTTAGCCGTTTGGTACGAAAATCACGGGGATGTCCGGGACCACAAAGAAGTGTTTCTAGGTCATATGTTGACTAGCAATTTGACCGAACACCGAGATGCTGGCTTTGTAATGCTGCAAAAATTCCCACCCTACCAGGTGGCACGAGTAGTGGATTTTATGAAGCAGCAGCGCAATAAGGTGCCTCGTTCGGCTCGGACAGCAGTGCGGCGCTACCTTAAGACACGGGAAAAAACTCCAGCCTTGTTTGACCGAGCAGCATTGCGGGGTCGAAAGGCGATGAAGCATCTCTATGCTAGTTTACATATTAAGCCTAGCTCTAGAGCAGATGCTGTATTATTTAAGGACAATCCTCCAGAAGGTTCCTTAGCTTGGATACTCAAGCAGTTAGCGAAAACTGAAACTGCTGCTGAACAGGCGCAATTGATTGTTGAACATAAGATTCCCTATACCATCGCCATTGGTGCTGTGCGCTCTGTCACTCCTACGGTGTTGGTAGCACTAATCAATGCTATGACACCCCAAGAGGTAATTAATAATCTCAAATCCCTCCAAGGGCGGGGTGCGATGGAACACCCACAGGTCAAGGAGTTGATTGAGGCAAAGCTAGAACAGGCACAGACAAGCGATCGCGTTTCTGCATTCAAGGCACAAGTTGCCGCTGAGGCTGCTCAGTTAGATACTCAAACTCTTGCTAAGTTAAAACAAGTTACCAATGAGCAAGTAAAGCGCAAAGGTACCATTACCAAGCCCACTGCTCTACTAGTGGACAAGTCCGGTTCAATGGACAAAGCCATTGAAGTTGGTAAGCGGCTGGCAGCCCTAATCTCTGGTATTACTGAAGCTGAGCTGTTTGTCTATGCCTTCGATACCATGCCTTACCCAGTTAAGGCTCAAGGAAAAAAGTTGAGTGACTGGGAACGTGCCTTCAGGCACATCAAGGCAGGGGGTGGGACTAGCATTGGTTGTGCTTTAGAAGTAATGCGTTCTCGGAAGCAGGCGGTTGACCAGATTATCTTGGTTACCGATGAAGGTGAAAACACAGCACCTTACTTTGGTAAGGTTTACAAGACCTACTCTCGTGAATTGGGATTGATGCCCAATGTGATTATTGTCCGAGTTGGTTACTCCTACGACTGGGTGGAAAGTAAACTCAAGGAGCAACAGGTGCCAGTAGAAACCTTTACCTTTGCTGGAGATTACTATTCTCTACCAAACCTGGTTCCACTGATGACTCGTCCATCACGGCTAGACTTATTGATGGAGATTCTGGATACACCGCTACCGGTGCGAAATGATAAGTAGTGCAACATTTAACCTGTACAAACCTACTCACAAGCAGATAAGACGATGGTATAGCAAAGCGTGAAAACTAATGGTTGTTGCCGACAAAGCAATGCCAAAAGCATTGCGCTAATTTTATTAATGGAGGCTCTGCTGCCTACTCTCAAACCGCACTGTAACTTCACTCAGTCCATTATTTTACGTCGCTTAACTTACGACCAGCTGCCTTCGCTTTTAGTTCTTCGTTGGGCGGTAGTGTTCCGAAGTTAAACAAGTTACTAACTTAGTTAATTATAAAACAATGGATAATGTTTGACAAGGTTTAGATAGCTATAAGTAGTTGCACCTCTAAGAATTGGACTGACTTGATAACTCCTGATGAAGCAGTATATCCAGTCACCCAGTCTAATCTTGGGATCAAACTTGGCTTATAAGTTTGGAATCCGCACCTCTATAAATTTCACCGACTTGTGTGCCCTAACAGCCAGAGCTTACATACATAGTACGAGAGGAATAGTACCGTTACTCTAACGTAACGGGCGTGAAGCGAGGAAGGCGCGAAGAACCCGGAATGTGGGCTTAGAAGTAGCCATCATTTAAAGAGTGTGTAGTAACTCACCGGCGGAGTTCCTTCTAAGTGACGAACGCTTTTGCTCTGGCGACTTGCACATTATTAATACAATCGAGCAGGATCATGGCAAATATCCTCGACCTCATCAATCAAATTGCTGCAAAGGAAACGCAACTGAGTGAAAATCAATTCCTCGCTCCCTGTGTACGTGGGGGAAGGGTAAGAACTCGTGTTGCTGGAATGATTTATACCTTCTCCCCTAAGCCTCGTAAGTTTGAAGGATGGGGTATTTTTCAGCCAGTCAGCGATCAAGTCGCAACTGTGATAGAAGAGCCAGATGTGTTTCAACTTGAGGACTATTGGCAACTGCTCCAACCGTTGCGTTTACGACTAGCTTATCAATTGTCGGGAAAGACCTGGCTAGGGTATCCAGTCAATGAATCCGATGCTCGTCAGCGCTTTGGCACGGTTAAACCTATTGCTGTCCATCTGGTAGAGGGCGGGGTAGCCTTTGAACAAGTGGTAGCTCGTGGGGATGGTAAGGCTTGGTGGTTTCAGCAGCTTGACCGTAAGGGAGATCCTTTACTAGCAGAACAACTCACAGAGCAGTTAAAGCAAGTAACACCACCTGAAGAACTGGATTTAAAGGGGGTGACCCCAGAAATGAGAATAGTTTATGACTTGGTAAGACAACAGACTAAAGAGTTTAAAGATAAAAGGCAGCATCAACGGGATCACAAACGGCTGGAGCAAGCTTTGGAAATGGGTGGGGGAGCACTGCAACAGTTCCATGACCGGGGAGAATTCTGGCAGGTGCGCTGGAGCACTGCTGACGGTAAACACCATATATCAGCGATATCTAAACAGGATCTAACTGTAATCAGTTCCGGGATTTGTCTAAGTGGACGCGATCGCGATTTTGATTTACAGTCCTTGGTTGGGGTGATTGAGGCACGATATTGGGATTAGGATGATGTCAATTTTTTACCACGAACAACTCTACCGTACCTCCCAAGTCATGGCCCAGTTACGTGACTACCCCGTGACCGTGTGTGGTGCCGGAGCACTTGGAGCTAATATTACCGAAAATTTGGCTCGTTCAGGCTTTGGAAAGCTCAAGGTTATTGATTGCGATCGCATTGAAGAGCGCAATCTTTCTACCCAACCCTACTACCGCTCTGATATTGGTGCCCATAAAGCCAAAATCCTCGCCCATTCTCTCTACCAAGCGGTTGGGGTAAAATTGGAGGCTAAGGTCAAGGAATTAACCACAGCTAATACCAAACAATTACTGACTAATTCTACTTTAGTCATTGACACCTTTGATAACAGTGTCGCTCGTCAAGCCGTAAAAGATTACTGTGATAGTTCCCAAACTCCTTGTCTTCATGTTGGGTTAGCAGAAGACTACAGTGAGATAATTTGGANGTGTGGTTGATGACCGTTGGCAGGAACTGATGCGTTTCCAAATTCAACGGGCAAGGGATTACTATACCAAAGCAGAAAGAGGTATTAGAGCCCTAAGCCGTGACGCCCGTTGGCCGGTTTGGTCTGCATTGATGCTCTATCAGAAAATTCTCAATGTGATTGAACACAACCATTACGATGTATTTAGCCAAAGAGCCTATGTCCCCAAACTCCGTAAGATGTTATCCTTGCCGATAGCCTGGCTGAGGGCACAAGTTCTATAGCATGCGTCATGGCAAATCCTTCATGGCCAATCTGTCAAGAAATCCCCATCTTACATATCGATGGGTTTTTTTTACCCTTGACCAAGGGCAGCACAAGGCTGGGATACAAAAGTAAGCATTCAGCTATCAGTGGTCAGCTGTCAGCTAATCAACGGCAGCTAGTAAACAAGGTTATGGGCTGGTACCGCTGGTTTAAAATTCCTGCTCGTTTTGCTAATCTGACCCCGTGCAGTGAAAGGGCCTGCTAGTTGATAGTTTATAGCACCGATTGCGCTACGCGCATTAGCTGATAGCTGACGGCTGAATGCTTACATACAAAAGGAAAATACCTATCAATTATATTTAATTGTGGTACAAATGGTTGGGATTGGAAAAGCAGAAGGGGAAAGAAACAACCTCAAAGGGAAAGGGGGAAAGGAATATATGTATTACCCTTTAACCTTTCCCCACACTCTTTCTATTTACAGCAGACATTTATCGCGATTTATAATTAGCGCGGGTGGCAAAGCGCTATAAGTCTCTTTACAACGGATCTCCTTCAGTCATGGAAGCGCTACATATAGGCTATATATAATTTCTGAATGAACTATCGTGGAACTTCCCTTGGGTTGGATGACATAAGCTCAAAGCTGAAGGCTGACGATGGATAACGGTATCGATACGTCGTATAATCAGCAAGTCCAACCACTTTTGTCATATAGTAAGGAGATGTTAATGTTTGAACTGGATGTTGTTTATTTGGAATCCGAATACGCCCACAAGAGTCCTCAGGAAATCCTGAAACTGGCTCTTGACAAATTTGACAACATCGCTATCTCTTTCAGTGGTGCCGAGGATGTGGTTCTTGTGGATATGGCATCCAAGATTAAGCCAGATGTGAAAGTGTTCTCCCTCGACACGGGTCGCTTGCACTGCGAGACTTACCAACTACTTGAGAAAGTCAGACAGCACTATGGAATTCCACTGGAGGTGATTTTACCGGAAGCGGATGCAGTGGAAGCACTGGTTAAACAAAAGGGGTTGTTCAGTTTCTACCAGGATGGTCACAAAGAGTGCTGTGGTATTCGCAAAGTGGCTCCCTTGCGTCGCCAACTGGCTAAGCTGGATGCTTGGATTACCGGTCAGCGCAAGGATCAGAGTCCTAGTACTCGTGCTAATATCCCTGTTGTCCAGGTAGACCAGGCGTTCTCGACCCAAGAACGAACCCTGATTAAATTTAACCCCCTAGCTAACTGGAGTTCTGAACAGGTGTGGAAATATATCCGCACTAATGATGTGCCTTACAATCAATTGCACGCTAAAGGTTTCGTTAGCATTGGCTGCGAACCCTGTACCCGCCCAACTCTCCCCAATCAGCATGAACGGGAAGGTCGCTGGTGGTGGGAAGGGCAGAAAGAAAAAGAGTGTGGCTTACACAACACTACAGAGCAGGTAATGAACAACAAGGAACACCAAACAGTAAGGGTTTGAGCAACCCTCACGGAAATTAACAGACTAGGTAAAGAATTTCTGTCTAGGTACTTAATCGTTGCGGCACAATCAATAAGTTGCGTTTGAAATCCTAATTTTTAGGTAGGAGTGGGGAGTGGGTTGTGATAATTTCTTAATTACGCTTTTGAAAAACAATTCAGTATTGAATACTACAGAATGAAAATCACGTTAGTAAAAAAAATCAACAAGGACGGTAATTTCTGTCGCAAGTGCGTCAATGTGGTAGAAAAACTTGAAAAAAAAGGACTGATGGATCGAATAGACCAAATTGTGGTTGCTGATGAGCGTAAGCAATCTAGCGAGGGACTAGATCTAGCTGTAAAGCACGGGGTAGAAGCAGCCCCTTTCTTCATTGTTGATCATGATGACGGTTCCACCCAAGTCTATAGCACTTATGTTCGTTTCTTCAAAGAAATCTTGAATCAGAAGACTTCTGAAAGGGAGGAGGTATCGGAGATCATGGATCGATACCCTGAACTAGATTTCATCTAAAAAACTGATTGCTGTAATCGTAACACTGGGGTGATCAGGTGATGTTAGCGTAGCTCGACGAAGTCCGGTGATGGAAATATATCGGTTCTCGATTGGTTCTCGGTTAATTACCAAAGCGCCATGCTATAGTCGCAGCTCGCTGACAATTCAACCAAAAAAGACCATGTAAGGAAACAACCAGGAGATTGATCATGAAAAAAGTTGTAGTTTTAGGCGGTGACGGATTTTGTGGTTGGCCCACAGCTCTCCATCTATCTGATACTGGTCATGACATTGTAATTGTTGATAACTTGTCACGACGCAACATTGATAATGAGTTGGAAGTGACTTCTTTAACTCCTTACCAGCCGATGTCCACTCGTCTGAAGACATGGCTTGAGGTTTCTGGCAAACAAATCCAGTTCTATAACTTCAATGTAGCGAAAGACTATGATCGCTTACTGAATCTATTCCTAACCTATCAACCGGATGTGGTGATTCATTTTGCCGAACAGCGGGCTGCACCTTATTCGATGAAGTCATCTAGCCATAAGCGTTACACGGTAGATAATAACTTGAATGCGACCAATAATCTGCTAGCTGCGATTGTGGAGTCGGGTTTGGATATACATGTGGTTCATTTAGGAACCATGGGAGTCTATGGTTATGGTACTGCTGGGATGAAGATTCCGGAAGGGTATTTAGATATCCAGGTGACTACGGATGAGGGGAAAATGGTACAGCAGCAAATCTTGTACCCAGCCAATCCGGGCAGTATCTATCACATGACCAAAACTCAGGACCAGCTGTTTTTCTATTACTACAACAAGAATGATGGGGTCCGCATCACTGACCTGCATCAGGGGATTGTTTGGGGAACTCAGACCAAGCAGACAAAGCTGGATGAACGGCTAATTAATCGCTTTGATTACGATGGAGACTATGGCACAGTCCTAAATCGGTTCCTGATGCAGTCAGCGATTGGTCATCCGTTGACGGTACATGGAACAGGGGGTCAAACCAGGGCATTTATCCATATTCAAGATACGGTGCGGTGTATAGAGTTAGCGATCGCAAATCCTCCGGCTTCTGGGGACAGGGTGAAAATCTTGAATCAGATGACCGAAACCCATCGGGTCCGGGATTTGGCACAGATTGTGTCTGATATCACTGGGGCGGAAATTGCCTATCTAGAGAACCCGAGAAACGAATCAGCGGAAAATGAACTGGCTGTGGAGAATAAATGCTTCTTGGAAATGGGTCTGAAACCAACCACCTTGGTTAAGGGTCTGATGCAAGAGGTTATCGAGATTGCCTCTAAATATGTCGATCGTTGCGATCGCTCGAAGATTATCTGTACATCACTGTGGCGGCAGAAGGGCAATGGGGTGAGTATGGCTGACGAAACTCCTGCTCAAACCACATCCGACAAAACGGCGGTGGGTGTAGGTGCCAGTTAAGAATTAGGTAGCGCGTAAGTGGGAGCACATCTTACCTTGAGCGGTCAGCTTTTTATGGTCAGTCTGGTTCTGTTGGCCTTGTAACTAATAGCTGATGACAAGGACAGCATGGGCGTAGCACCATTACTGACTGCTCAACGTATCTGAAACTCTGGCAATTTTAATAAGTTCATCAGTAGTCAAAGGTGTTGCTACCCTAAAACTAGTTGATCCCATTCTCTGTTATGTATCAAACTGACCCCCCTCGTCCGGCCAAGGAAACCCTACCGACGATGTATGATCTCCCTAGTGAAGATCCAGAGGAACCAGGTTTGCCAGACGAGTTTCACGATTTTCAACCTCAGCTATTACGGGAGACTTTCTGCCCACCGAGTTACCCAAGGGATCAGATCTTTGTGGGGACTGACTTGAATCTGTACTATGATGTTCGTCATCCTCAATGGTACAAGCGACCGGATTGGTTTGGAGTAGTTGGGGTGTCTCGGTTTTATGAACAGCGAGACTTACGGTTGAGTTATGTGATGTGGCAGGAAGGGGTCAGTCCATTTATCGTAGTGGAGTTGCTCTCTCCAACGACGGAATCAGAAGATTTAGGGCAAACCCTACGGGATATCGATCAACCTCCAAGTAAGTGGGAGGTTTATGAACGTATACTTCGTATTCCTTATTATGTGGTGTTTAGCCGATATACCAATGAGTTAAGAATTTTTGAGTTGAAAGGCTTAAACTATGAACAGGTAAGATTGGAAAACGAAAGATTTTGGCTGCCAGAATTAGGACTTGGCCTAGGAGTATGGTCTGGGTCATACCAAGAGGTTAATGGTCGATGGTTACGCTGGTATGATGAATTAGGGAACTGGATTCCCACAGGCTCTGAACAGGCTCAACAGGCTCAGGATCAGTTGCAGCAGACTCAGCAACAGTTGCAGCAAGCTCAGCAACAAAAGGAGTTGGTTCAGCAGCAGTTGCAGGAGGCTGAACAAGAAGCTCAACTCGAACGCCAGGAAAAGGAATTGGCTCAACAGCAGGCAGCGAGATTAGCAGAACGTCTGCGACAGCTGGGGATTGACCCAGGAGAGGTGTAAAAGGTGCCGTTGGCAGCAGAATAGAAAAGCCGATGCTCGGTACGATCCGCTACTTGAGGTGCATATAGCAATAGCCGTCTCATACCAAATCCTGTTCCCAAACCCCCCTTATCTGCATAGCCATAGATTCGTGGCATACAAAGATTTGGTCGATTTTTATAAAAGGGTTTTGACAAACGGATTTGATATAAGTCCACTTATACGCTTAGTTCAGTTCTGGAGTATTTAGTTTAAATATTCTAATTATACGTCCAGCGTTGTTTTTTGTCCATTTGCTCTCGCAACGCCCTATAGCGACGTAAGGAGTTTAGCGGTGGGAGGATGTCAATCATGGTTTACCACTGCCTCACTAATATTGTTTGTTAGAAAGCTAGCTTTTTTTTTATATAATGATTATAATTGTCATAAAGTATCTATTCGAGATTGTCTGCTGGTGAACAAAACTAACGATCGTTTTGAAGTTGTAATTGTGGGGGCTGGGGCTGCTGGAATTGGCTGTGGAGTAGTCTTAAAAGATTTAGGAATTGAAAACTTTGTCATTGTAGAACGACATCAAGTAGGGGCTTCTTTTAGGCGTTGGGCTGAAGAAATGCGATTCATTACGCCGTCGTTTCCCAGTCATGGTTTTGGATTGCTGGATCTCAACGCAGTAGTTTTAAATACTTCTCCTGCCCTCAGTTTCAGAAAGGAACATCTTTCGGGGAAAGAATACGCTCTATATCTAGAGACTGTAGCAGAGCATTTTCAACTACCTATAAAAACCGAGACAAATGTGAAAACTATGGCAGCTTTACCTCAAGGCAAAGGCTTTGTCTTGGAAACTTCTAAAGGCGAGTTGCGTTCACGCAGTGCCTCAGCTTCGCTGAGATCGCAGTTTGTGATTTGGGCAGCAGGAGAGTTTCAATATCCCAATCTTAATCCTTTTCCAGGGGCGGAATTATGTATACATAATTCCCAAATACGTTCTTGGACAGAGCTTAAGGGGAAAGAATTTGTAGTTGTGGGAGGCTATGAAAGCGGTGTAGATGCAGCGTCAAATTTGGCAGAATTAGGGAAAAAAGTAAAGTTAATCGATCGCCAGAGTAGCTGGTCAAACTTAGACTCAGATCCTAGTGTTTCTCTGTCTCCTTATAGTCTAAAACGTTTAGAAATAGCTTATTCTATGGGTCGGGTCGAACTAATTGGAGAACAGCACATTGAAGCAGTCAAAGCAGTAAAAAAAGGATATGTGGTGGAGAGCGAGTACGAACAGTGGTTTAGTTCTACACCGCCAATTCTCTGTACGGGGTTTGATAGCAGTTTAAAACAAATCGCACCTCTATTTGACTGGTCAAATGGCTATGCAGCCCTGACTCAAGAAGATGAGTCTACCCTAACTCCAGGATTATTTGTCGTCGGTCCTTCGGTGCGTCACGGCGATATAATTTTTTGCTTTATTTACAAATTTCGGCAGCGATTTGCTGTAGTCGGTAATGCGATCGCTCAACGTCTGGGAATCGATCCAACTCCATTGGAAGCCTATCGCCGAGAAGGTTTGTTCTTAGATGACCTTTCTTGCTGTAATAACGATTGTGTTTGTTAAAAAGTCAGCGGTGGTTATTGGTAAAGAGAGTACGGGCAAGTCCCAACTAATTGCGGCTCTTACAGGACAGACTCCCTATAGTGCCAATTTTCGCGGTTCTACAGTGACTTGTGACACTTATCAATCTGAAGCCTATACCTTTATCGATACCCCTGGAATTCTCTATCGTTCCGATAGTGTAACTACTAAGAAAGCTTTAAGACAGCTACAAGAAAATGACACCGTGCTATTGGTAGTCAAGGCAACCGACGTAGATCGAGATTTAGCAGATCTACTACCTTTAGTAGCAGATAAAAGGGGCATTGTGGTGATTACTTTCTGGGATAAGGTATTCTCGACGGTTCATAACGGACATCTCACGGGTCTGGGGCAACCCCAGACCCCGTGTCCTCCTCAACAAGTGATTAGGGAATGGACGGAAACTTCTAACCTGAGCATTGTCACTGTAGATGCCCGCCACATTACTACAGAACAAAAAGACCATATTTTGGCTTCTCTGCAAGAACCTAATCCTTTTCCCGCCCAATGGATTCCTACAAGGGCTGGCTGGTATATAGAACCCCACCCAACACTGTTAGAACATCCTCGACTGGGCAGTTTATTGGCGATCGCTTTATTACTTATTCCTGCCATTATTGCTGTCTGGGGTGCTAACTCCTTTGCGACTTTAGCAGATCCTATAGTCCAAAGTGCGATCGCTCCTGTTATTAAACCTTTATCCCAACTCCCAATCTGGTTAAGAGAAATACTGATAGGTCAGTATGGACTGATAACTATGAGTCCGTTGCTGTTTATTTGGGCGATGCCCACAGTAATTCTCTATGCCCTATTCTTGGGCGCATATAAAGCTAGTGGGTTAATAGAACGAATTACCATTGCTCTCAATCCTTTACTCCGTCCGTTTGGGTTATCGGGACGGGATTTAGTACGAGTAATTATGGGTATGGGGTGTAATGTTCCTGCGGTGATTAGTACCCGTGCCTGTTCTAGTTGTTCTAGGGGAACTTGTATTTCCGCGATCGCTTTTGGTTCGGCTTGTTCTTATCAGTTTGGCGCAACTTTAGGGGTGTTTAGTGCTGCTAAGTTACCTTACTTGATAATTCCTTACCTGCTGTATCTAACCGCAACCACCTTGATATATACCTACATCATTTCTTCCCCTACAGCTAAATCGAATCAGAATCCCCTAGTAATCGAAGGAAGAGCATTTTTAGAATTTCCTCATTCGTCAGTAATTTGGCGCGAAGCTAAGTCAACTATTAATCAATTTTTGTTCAATGCAATTCCCATATTTTTAGTTATTACCGTTATTGCTTCTGTGTTGAATTGGTTAGGAACAATCGCAGTTTTAGCCAATATTATTAACCCTTTGATGGGATGGTTTAATTTACCCCCTGAAGCCTCATTGCCTATTGTTTTAGCTTCTATTCGCAAAGATGGACTGCTATTATTTGCCGAACCAGAAACCTTGGCTATGTTAACTCCATTGCAGGTTTTGACTGGGGTGTATCTAGCAGGAGTATTGCTACCTTGTTTAGTTACTCTGTTAACTATTACGCGAGAACAGTCTCTTCGATTTGCCTTATTGCTGTTAAGTAGACAGGCGATCGCTGCGATATTTTTTTCTCTATTACTTGCTTGGGGAGGATTATTAATCAAGTAATAATTAATACTAAATCCTGTCCCATACCCCCCTTATTCAAACAGCTATAGATTCATCGAATAATAAGGATTTGGTTTATTTTTTGTAAAGGGGGTATGGCAAGCGGATTTGGTATTAGTCATTGGCCTGATATCAAGTTCGCTATTCCCTTAACTATCAATTATTATCTGAAGTATTGTTTATTTGAACATTCCTGTGACTAGTACCATTGTGGCTAGTACCATTGTGGCTAGTACCATTGTGACTATTACCATAGGATTGTCTAGCCATCCACTTAGTCAATTCCTGAGATAGCTGAGTTAGGGACTCAATTAATTGGTGTGAAACGTCTACAGGAAAATTACCAGAACGGACGTGCAAATCTAGCTTAGGAAAGGGAATATCAACATGGTAATGACGTAGTATTTCTTCAATCAGAAAGTAAAGCTCACTTTTGATTTGGAACTGCTTGGGAGGGTCTTCAATCCAAACCAACAACTCAAACTTGAGGGCATTTTCTCCAAATCCAGTAAAAAATACATTAGGGGCTGGTTGATCTAAGATTTCTGGATGTTGAGAAGCTGCCTCAATCAGAGCACTACGTACTTTAATTGGATCTGAACCATAGGCGACCCCTACGGGTAATTTTAACCGGGATACTGGATTATTGTGAGTCCAGTTGACCACTTCAGCTTCAAGAAAGCGAGAATTGGGGATAATGATTGAGACTTGATCCAACGTCAGGATTTCTGTACTCCGAATACCGATATTTTCTACTGTTCCCATCAGTTCCCCAACATTCACAAAGTCCCCTACTTGGATCGGACGCTCAAAAATGAGTACCAAACCGCTGACACATTCTTTAGCAATTCCCTGGATTCCCAAGCCAATGCCCACACCCAAGACTCCGACAAATACAGCTAGAGAACTAAAGTCGATTCCCCACAACTGCAATAGGACAATAACACCGATAAAGAGTATGGCATAATGGATAATCAGGGCAATAGTCTCCTGCGCAGGGCGGCTGAGATTGGTGAGGCGAAGAATCCGCGATCGCAAAACTTTTTTTACTACCTTGGCTAGGAGTATCAGAGCAGCCTAGTGTTAACTGTACTTTAGTGTTAAGTTTCTAGCCAAGGTAGCATTACTTAAGACAGTTAATTGGTAGTTGGTAATTAGTAATTGGTAATTAGTAATTGGCTGACTATTTTCGTAAGCAGTCAGCCGTCAGCCGTCAGCCGTCAGCTTTTAGCTCACGCTGGGCGAACAGCCGTCAGCCGTCAGCTTATTTTATTCAAAAGTACCTCAAGTAGCGTGACCAATGGCCAATGGCTGATAGCTGATATAGCAGAAGTCATTTGTCAGAAGTCATTTGTCAGAAGTCAAACTCTTGCGCTTACAAAGGGTGTGAGACTTTTGTCATGTCCTAACTGCCCTGGCGACTGCTATAGCTGATTACTAATTGCTGATAGCTGATTACTAATTGCTGATAGCTAATTGCTGATAGCTAATTGCTGATCNTTTCGACCACAGACTTTTGAGCCGTTCCACCTCCGCAATCAGTTGTTCAATTCCCTAGTTGGCAGTTGCAGCACCAGCTCCACCAGAACTGATTGGGGCAGCAGTTCCAGAGCTTCAAACCTATTTGGGATAGCTGACGGTTTAATTTCCATGGTTCTAAAATACTAATCATCTTTCCCCTTTTGTCAACCCCACCACCTGAATGCTTACAAATAATTTAGATATAACTCGTTGCACACAAATGTAACCAGTAAGGACAATTTAAAAATCCCTGAAACCACTTTCAGCAAAGGATTTCGTGATTTTTAGCAGGGAGAACTTCAGTCAGAAGCGATCACACCATCATCTTTCCCAGATTACCAAAAAGCGATCTCATCTCAACTTCTCTATACCTCCAAGATAGATCGCCCTTCTAACTCCCTATAACCAAAATAAAAACAGTAATTTTTTATTTATCAGAGAGTAAATCATCAATATCTTTATTATTGCTAAGTAACCATTTGAGAAGTTTTTTGCGTTGGTCTAATGGTAAATCTTCTGGATTGACATCTGCTCTATCTTTTAACAATTGCACAAGAGATTTTTGTGCTTTGTGTGTACGTTTTCTCCTACGCTGATTTTCATAAGTTTCAAGATTACGTTGAATTTTATTCATGTCGGGAACAATGAATTTAACACGACCAATTTCTTCTAAAATACCTTGTATTTCTCTAAATAATAACTTACTTTCTTCTCCAACACCTGTAATAGTTAACCAACCTTTAGTTCTTGTCATTGCAGTAAAAGCAATATTTCGTTGTTTGACAATATCACTTGATTTTGCAATATTTTCAAAACCGTAAACATATACAACAGATGCTTCATTGCCTTTAGCACGAAAAACACTTGTTATAGTTACACATCCCTGTGAACGAAATATATCAGCAGAAGTATCAGTTCCTATTCTGACAGATTGTATTTTTTTATTTTCTAAACCTTTATACAAATACTCATATTCTTGTTCTGCAATTTTTTTTCTACTATCTAAGGCAATAATTGCAATTTCATCAGGTTTTAATTCTTCTTCTTTAATATTTTTTTCGATGTCGTTGATTATCCATTTAAGTTCTTGCTGTCTATTCTCAAAATTTTGATATTGTATCAAATTATGATACCCTACTAATTCTTCCAGTAAATGAGGAGAATTAGACTTAGGGCGATAAAGAGTAATTTCTTGACCTGTAATTAATTCATTACTATTTACCTGTTCCACTTCATATCCTATATCTTGCCATCCACCCACTGTATTAATAAATTGAACTGCACCTCCTCTTCGTCTTAAACCTAAACCGAAAGCATGAGCAGCAATTAAAACAGGTCTAGGATTTCTATAACAATGATATAAAATCATATCTTTTTCAATCTCCCCTGGATAAACTCCATCGAGACTAACCAGTGGATTACCATCAATATCTTTTCCAAAAAGACTCTCAGCGGTTGGAATGTCTAATTCTTCAAGACTTTGAACCTCATCATATCCCCAAATTATTCTTTTGGGTTGTTTCAGTAACTCATAACATAGTCGGAAATAATTTTCACCAAAATCTTGAGCTTCATCAATAAGAATTGCATCAAAAATTTCTGGAATTTCGTTTTCATGCTCTAATAATTCGCCACAGCATCCATTAAAAGCAAATCTTCCACTAGATGTACCAAAGTAGCTTTTAGCGTTCTTAAAGTTTCTAAAATCGGTATTTACTATAGCTGTAACTTGCTGATATAGCCCAGATTGTTCTGACCCTCCCCATGCGTGAAGTATATGAATTTTATCCCAATTTGGTTGTTCTAATTCTCCTCTTGAAAATTCTTGAACAAAACGAGTGATATAATTAATAATTTGTTCGTATAGAGAGCGAGAATAAAATGTATAAACAATTGACCAATCGGGATTTTGAACGTGCATATATGCAGCTTTTTGAGCTAAAACCACTGTTTTACCTGTCCCAGCAAGCCCTCTAATTCTTTGAGGTCCAGCAGGAGTCTGAACGGCAACTTTATGTTGTTGACTATCAAAAGTTTTTATTTTTTCCTCAACTTTTCTTAGAAAAGCAGCTTTACTGTCTTGCTTTTTAGTAGGTCTGCGTTTTTTAGATTGAATTCCTTGTGAACCTGTAATTACTGCTATAGCAGTTTTCCATTCCTCAGAATCTTCTTGAAAAGGATATTTTTGTTTAATCGGTGAATTAATAATTCTTTGATATAGTTGCTCATCTTCTAAATCTCCTGAAAATATTAATTCCCATTTAGGTGCAGATAAATGATCTTGAAATCGCTTTTTCCATAGTGGTTCACTTACATATGGTAAAGCAACAAAAGCCTTACCAGCTATTTTGCAATTTCCTTGTTCATTTCTTAAAAATCCATGCTTAAACTGCTTTAATCTGTCAAGAATAGCCCACATATGCTTTTCAGCTTGGTCATAGGGTTCTATTTCGTCTTTGTACCAATCTTGCATATACCAAGTATGCCCTTCAATAGCCTCAATATTTTCTAAATAGCATCCTTTTACTTCTATGATAATTAATCCCCATTCAGGATGAATAATAATAATATCCGGTTCTAAACGAAGACCACTATATCTAGTAATGGGATAACGATGCCAACAGTAACCGGGTTGTTCATTGAATTGTCGTTTTATCGCATTCCAAACATTTTTTTCAGCTTCACTATCAAAGTTTTTTGTTGAAATAAATTCCATAAATATATTGGCTTTATAATGTGTGATTTTATAATTTGTTACAGTTTGATTTTTTTTATTCAGGTAATTAAAATAAAACTGAATAATTGAGGTATTTATTAATGCCGAATCCGTTGTTCAAGACCTCCGATTGTGGTGGAAATTACTAAAAAAAATCAAGCTACAAGGTGATAGCTTTTGCTGTCACAACAACTTATCCGGTGTAATTGGTAAATCACGGATACGTTTACCTGTAGCATGGTAAATAGCATTAGCGATCGCAGCCGATACTCCTGTAATCCCAATTTCACCGACACCCCGCACCCCTGCGGGATTAAAGTTATAGTCGGGTTCCCCCACAAATGTCACCTGAATCCGGGGAATATCTGCATGACTGGGATAATGATAGGTAGCCAGGTCGTAAACCACAGGATAGCCAATATTGGGGTCCAAATCACAGGCTTCCATCAAGGCGTGTCCAATACCCATAATTACGGCACCTCGTATCTGAGACGCTGCAGTTTTGGCATTCATTACTCGCCCAATATTCATCACAGACACCCAACGGTTGACGCGCAAGCGGGCAATGTCTTCATCTACGCTGACTTCACAAAAATGTGCCCCCCAGGATTGGAATGCCCATTTCTTCCCCTCTTCACCCGGTGCAGAAGAGGCTGTCGCTTCAAAAGCAGCTTGTCCGGACTGATGCAGGGTGGCAAAGGCTTCTGGGGCTGTTTTCGCTTTAGCTGTCTGTAAAACCTCTTCACAAGCCCTCATGACTGCTGGTACAAGGGTTGCTGTCATTTGGGAACCACCCGCCATCCCACCATTTGGCAGTAAGGAGTCTCCCATCTCCACCTGTACCTGTTCGACGGCTAGCCCCAATACCTCGGCTGCTGTACCTGCAACAATGGTATATGCACCCGTACCCATGTCATTACCACTAGTGAGGATATGGGCAGTACCATCGGCTAACAACCGCACTGTGACTGTAGCTGCACTCCTTAAAGCCGGGAAGGTTGATGCCGCCATGCCCCAACCAATCAGCTTACCATCACGGGTGAGGGAACGCACCTGTTTTGGTCTATCTTGCCACCCAAATTGTGCTGCACCCAGCCGCAAACATTCCCCGAAATCCTTAGCAGAGAAAGGTAAACCCTGGCGCTGGTGTTCCTTAGTTTCATTTTTTAACCGCAGTTCTACTGGGTCGATTTTTAACTCCCATGCCAATTCATCCATGGCTGATTCTAGTGCCCATAACCCCGGATTTTCCCCTGGGGCACGCATGAATGTGGGTGTCCCAACGTTCATCACCGCCAATTCCTGACGGGTTCGCAGATTGGGTGCAGCATACATAGCTGGTGTAATGCCTGTACAAGGTTCAGTAAAAATCTCAACTGGTGAGGTACAGGATTTAACCCCATGGTCGATCGCCATCAAGCTACCATCAGCATTTGCCCCTAAACGAATCGTTTGTTCCGTTTCAGACCGGTGTCCGGCGTTGGCGGTCATTTGCCGACGGCTGAGAACAACTTTCAGGGGACGTTGCAGTTGACGGGCAGCTGCTGCACCAATAATGGCATGGGGACAAGGGAAGGCTTTAGAACCAAAACCCCCACCAATAAAAGGTGTGATAATACGGACTTTTTCCGGGGGAAGTCCAAACAGCTCTGCATAGGTACGCTGACTACCGATTACCCACTGGGATGGTTCGTAGACAGTCAGGGTGTCTGGATCTTGCCAGTGAGCAATGATAGCATGGGGTTCCATCGGTGCGTGTAGTTCGCTGGAAGTTGTGTAAGTAGCTGTAATCTCGGCTCCTACACCTGCCATAGCACTGGCAAAGTCCGCAGCAGCAAAATTCCCCTTCTCAAACGTCATCTGTTGCCCAAGCATGGGTGGAGCTTCGTTAAAGGTGGCTTTGCTGGTTTCTACAATTGGTTCTTGGGTGACGTATTCTACCTTAACTAAATGGGCAGCGTGACGTGCCCGTTCAAAGGTATCTGCGACTACCAAACCAACAATTTGCCCTGCGTAGTAAATTTGGTCATCTGATAAGGGTAGTCGTGCCTCGTAGATTTTTGAGGTTAAAAAATCGTTAGCTGGTTTAGATACGGTCGGCGGGTTTTTATGAGTGAAAACCGCAATTACCCCTGGTGCTGTTGCTGCTGCTTGGGTATCAATACTTTTAATCTGCCCATGAGCAATATTAGCAGTCACCAGATAACCATGAACTAAACCGGGAATTTGATGTTCAGCAGCGTAGGTTGCTGTCCCTGTGACCTTTGCTCGTCCATCCTTGCGGTTAATATTAGTACCAGTTACTTGATTCATGCTACCCCTCCTCCTTGAGCAGAAACCGTAAGGGCGCGACGAATCGCCCGTTTTGCCAGTTCGACTTTATAACCGTTGTGAGTTAAAGGTTTGGCTAAGTTCAAGGCAATTTCTGCAGCCTCGGTAAATGTTGCTACATCCGCAGACTTACCAATCAAAAACTCTTCTGCTGCTGTTGCTCGCCAAGGCTTGTGTGCTACCCCACCCATTGCCAAGCGTGCAGCTTGGATTTGCTCCCCTTGCAAGTTTACCGCCGCCGCCACAGAAATTAAAGCAAAGGAATAGGAAGCGCGATCGCGTATTTTCAAATAAACCCCAGATTTCCCAAAGGATAAGCTGGGCAGAATCACAGCCGTAATTAACTCCCCTGGTTCTAAATTGGTGTCTTGCTCGGGTGTATTTCCTGGTAGACGGTGGAAATCTGTAAACGGTATCTGCCGTTGCCCTTGGGGACTTGCTACTTCTACCACCGCATCCAATGCAGCTAGGGCAACACACATATCTGACGGGTGGACTGCTACACACTGCTCGCTGGCACCAAGGATGGCATGAGTACGGTTAATTCCGGTGATTGCGGGGCAGCCTGTCCCTGGTTGCCGTTTATTACAAGGAAAGGCGGTATCGTAATAATAGGGACAACGGGTAAGTTGCAGCAGGTTTCCCCCCACTGTAGCCATGTTGCGAATTTGCTGAGATGCGCCAGATAGAATTGCCCTAGCTAACATGGGATAGTTGCGGCGAATATCACTATTGTCTGCCACTGCAGTATTACTAACTAGCGCTCCCAGACGCAGACTACCATCAGCCATCGGTTCAATGTTCTGCATCTGTAACCGAGAGATATCAATCAGTTGCGATGGCTGATCTAAGAATACTTTGAGACGGTCAACTAAATTCGTTCCACCAGCGATAAACATGGAGTTTTGGTCAGCAACTGCCTGGTTTACCGCATCTAACCAGGAGGTGGCACGGGTATAGGTGAAGTTATTCATGATGCTTACTGATCCCCAGATTCACTAACCATAACCGCTGCCACAGGAGAAGGTGGTTTTTGTCCAATTACCTGCTGTACGGCTGCCACAATACCATTGTAAGCACTGCATCGGCAGAGATTCCCACTCAGTCGTTCCTTAATTTCCGCCTCGGAGAGTTCAGCTAGTTGCGGAGGACTATGCAAATCTGGTGTCACCGCGCTAACACAACCCCGTTTAACTTCCTCCAAAAGAGCCACAGAAGCGCAAATTTGCCCTGGGGTACAATAGCCGCATTGGAAGCCATCATTGTCAATAAATGCCTCCTGCACCGGATGGAGAGTATCCCCTGTTGCCAAGCCTTCAATGGTGACAATTTCTTTTCCCTCCTGCATTACAGCCAACGCGAGACAGGAATAAACTCGCTGACCCTCAATTAAAACAGTGCAAGCTCCACATTGTCCATGATCGCACCCCTTTTTACTCCCGACTAATCCCAAATATTCACGTAGGGCATCTAAGAGTGTTACACGGGGTTCAATGGTGAGGGTGTGCTGTTCACCATTAATGGTAAGAGTCACATTCATCTAGGCTTCGCCTCCTTGTAAACTTTCTCTGGCCAATTACGGGGTGGAATTTCCCTTCCTTTGTAAAATTGCCGCTCCAACTTACCCAAAGCCAACCAAACTCCCCCACTAATTAAAACAGCTACAGTCAAAATAATAACAGTAACAATAGATACCTCAGGGTGGATAAATACCAGTAACGGAAGCAATACCCAAACCAGTGCAGTCCCTACAGCTAATCCCAGCCTTAACCGTTGCAAGTTCGCTAAAGCCCCACGACAACTCGCGCATTTTTGCGTGTGGGAATGATACCTTTCTAATAGAACTTCCTTAGGTAGTGATGGTGGTAGAGTTTTTCCTGGAAATGGGTCGATACTATAATGATTCACCCAAAAACGCAACTGGAATACAAATAGGTCGGCTTTAGTTGGCAAATAAAACGCTTTATTAAAATTACCACTACCCCCTTGTTGTTCGAGATATCTTTCTTGGTAATGCCAGAAAATCTGATCATCTTCCAAAACATTATTTTGCCCAATATGGGAATACCACCGAGGAGTTAGTTTCAGAAATAACCCTAGTAATTTGGAGGAAAACTTAAAAGGAAAGCGGGCAAATAGCCGACACTCTCCCTTGCGAATGGGAGTTGCGTACACAACTGTTAGTGTCCTGCCAAACTGCTTGGAGGTGAGGTCATGCCACATCAGTCCAGGAGCAATAAAGGTCGTATCCTGTCGTCCTAGGGTTCCTTTACGGGGACCTTCTGCCCAAACCCCTTTAAATCCCCACTTCCCGGATTCTACAACCTCCAATTCCACAGGAGATACATTAGCGCGGTTACCGACACTGCGGTGGTGGGTGTAAGGAATATGACTGGGATCGAGTACATTTTCCATCAATGTTAGGGCATCATAAGGCAAATCCCGAAACGTATTCAAGCAAATCCAACCGTCCGGGTCTTCTTCTAAGGCATCAACAATGGGAACCTTAGTTTGAGCCGCATTCTCAGCTTGTCCAGGATA
>NZ_JAAHHE010000189.1:0-12490 GCF_010692525.1 Moorena sp. SIO3B2 | reverse complement strand
CTTCCTTTGGCTTCTGAATCTTGTCGTCCTGGAAGTTTTGGATTTACTATCCAGGGTTCCTTGAGTAATGAAGAACCAGGAAAAGATATCAAGGAAATGCTACTCAATCCCCTGACACCTATTCAGGCCTATGGTTCTCTAGAAAACCCCTGGCGATTTATTCGTAACCAATTAGCAATTCAGTCTAAAAAAAATAGCAATTAAAACTAAACAAATGACTAAAGGAATTTAACAGTGGTGTCTACAGGTGATTTTACCGAAACAGCCGATATCGAAACATCTTCTGAGGATTATGCCTCCCGTTTTGCCGGGGAAATTGGGGCTTGGCTACTGAAAGTCCAGGAAGACGCAACCTTGAAAATGCTAACTCCTTATCCTAAAGCCACCATCCTTGATGTGGGAGGAGGACATGGTCAACTCACAGGGGCTCTGATTCAAAATGGTTATCAACTCACTGTGCTTGGTAGTGCGGATGTCTGTAAGGGGAGGATTCAGAATTTTCTTGATGCTAATCTTTGTTCCTTCAAGGTGGGCAATGTTTTGGATCTCCCTTACCCAGACGGAGCGTTTGATGTTGTGATCAGCTATCGATTCTTGGCTCATGTGACTCAATGGCAGTCTTTTTTAACAGAACTAAATCGAGTAGCAAAGCAAGCAGTAATCCTAGACTATCCTACAGTCAGGAGCGTAAATGCTATTGCCCCCTATCTATTTAAGTTCAAGAAAGGATTGGAAGGAAATACACGAGAGTTTATCTGTTATAAAGAACATGAGCTTCTAGAATTTTTTCAATCTATTGGTCTGAGCAAAGCTGAGCGCTATCCCCAATTCTTTGTGCCTATGGTACTCCATCGCACTTTAAAATCTCCTAGCTTCTCTTCATTTATGGAGAAGTTAGCTCGACTCTCAGGCTTGACTAATTTGTTTGGTTCACCCGTAATTTTAAAGCTTACCAAGACTTAAGCCAGATGCCGATTAAAATTAATTGTATAAACTTGCTTGGTTAAATTCCAATATTTTTTAGGTTAGCTAAGACAGTAGAATATGGAAGATACTCAATTCAAACTCCCAACTGGCAGTCGCGTCTTAGTGACTGGAGCTACAGGGTTTACAGGTTCAGTTCTTGTACGTAAATTAGTCGCACAAGGTTTAGATATCGTCGCTATTGCACGTCCTAGTTCTAAAATTGAGCCTTTTAAAGACATTAAAATTGAATGGATTAGAGGGGATGTTTTTGATGAAGAGTTAATCAAGAAAGCCATCAAAGGAGTTAACTATATCTTTCATATTGTAACTCCTTTTCGAGAAGCAAAATCTGCTGACAATGTCTACTACAATGTCCACGTTGTAAGCACACAATTGCTAGCAAAGTACGCTTTAGAAGAGCCAGAATTTCAGCGTTTTGTTCACGTTTCAACAATTGGTGTTCATGGTCATGTCGAAAATCCTCCTGGTGATGAAAATTGTCCAATGCATCCTGGAGATATATATCAAGAAACCAAACTAGAAGGAGAACTGTGGATCAGAGATTTTGCTAAAAAGGAAGGCTTACCAGTCACTGTGGTACGACCATCAGGAATCTACGGTCCTGGGGAGAAACGGTTTTTGAAAATTTTCAAAATGGTTGGCCGTAAGTGGATACCAATAATTGGCAATGGAAGTAACTTACTGCACTTAATTCATGTTGATGATTTGACCAATTTTTTTATACTATCAGCCACCCATCCTCAAGCAGTGGGAGAAGTTTTTATTTGTGGCAGTAAGGAGGCGATAACCTTTCAAAAAATGGTCTCTATTATTAGTGAATACTATGGAATTTCCTTTAAATTCATTAGTTTGCCAGCTGCGCCACTGTTTGCCTTAGGTGATTTTTTGGAATTCATCTGTCGTCCCCTGGGCATAGAACCACCTATTTATCGAAGACGGCTAGCGTTTTATACAAAAGACCGCTCATTTAACACAGCAAAGATGATAAATTTACTGGGGTTTGTGCCTGTCCATTCCGATGAAGAAGGGTTAAAGGAATTAGCCCAATGGTATCTTGACCAAGGATGGATATCTATTAAAAATCCTAAATTAGTTTCCGAACAAAAGTTAACCTAGTTGAGAATAGCATTGATTATGATAGCCAATAAAGAAAAAAAATTGATATCCAAAGTTTCTTTAACAGAGCAACTCAATAAAAAAGATTCTTCTTTATTGAAGAGTTATCAAGCAAAGGTTATAGGAAATAATAAGTTATTATCTTTAGTTCAATATGAATTAGCTACTTTTTTATTTGGTAATCTGGCTGGTGGAGCTGGATATCTATTGAGAAAAAATTTTTTTTCTCCCCTTTTCAAGGCTGTAGGTTCTGGAGTTATTTTGGGGAAGGGAATTGTTTTACGTCATCCTGGAAATATTACTCTTGAAAACCGCATCGCTATCGACGATTATGCTCTCCTGGATGCTAGCGGTGCTGGAGAGGATGGAATAACTATAAAAGACGATGTTATTGTTTCCAGGAATTGTGTGATTCAGGGAAAAACTGGTCCTGTAGTTATTGGTAAAAAAACTGATATTGGATGTAATGCTATTATCTCCTCAGGTGCTGGCATTTTTATTGGCAGTTCTGTCTTAATTGCTGGTAACTGTTACATTGGGGGTGGTCGGTATCTATCAGATCGTTTGGATATTCCCATGATGGAACAGGGAGTTTATTCTAAAGGACCAGTGGTGATTGGTGATGATGTTTGGTTGGGTGCCGGAGCAATTGTTCTCGATGGAGTTCGGATTGGCAAAGGGTGTATTGTTGGTGCAGGTGCTGTAGTTACCAAAAACCTTCCTGATTATGCTGTTGCGATTGGGGTTCCAGCTAGGGTAATTCGAATGCGTCAGCAAATCCAAGTCTAAACGTCAATATTTGTACCATATCTTGGTCTTGTATATAATTCCTTTATTTTAGCAGGTTTAATAAGCTTCCTCGATAAAAATTATGAGTAATTTAAGAGAAGTTAAGTAGATGAATCAAACCAAAAATTTGAGTCTAGCACCGACTTCCCAATCTAAATCAGACCTAGGTATTTCAGAGTCCCCAATCTTCATCTTTGGATGTCCTCGTTCTGGAACTTCCCTTCTGAGTCGGATTATTGGCTGCCATCCACGAATTGCTATACCATTCGAGTCTCACCTCTATAATACGTTTTATCCCTGGCTGAAGTACTACGGTAACCTACAGCTGATTCAAAACCGTGAGCGTCTGGTAGACGATATCCTGACAACCGAGGTCATGAGAGACTGGTCTCCCCCTCCCAATCGTGAGCACACCCTTGAAGCTATCTATAGATTTGACTTTCACGGCATAGTTGATGGCATCATGGGTGCCTGGACTAATGCCCAAGGTAAACAACGCTGGGGAGAAAAGACGCCTGCCCATATTTTCTACTGGCGCGAAATTTTCAATGCTTTTCCCAATTTGCAAGTGCTTCATATAGTGCGAGATGGCCGCGATGTGGCTCTATCCTGGAAGGGTTCTCGCTTTGGTCCAAAGCACATCTACCCACTTGCTCAAAAATGGCGAGAGTATCTTGAAACTGTGGAAGAGTTGAGAACGGCTCTCAATGATGACTCTTTTTTAGAAGTCCGATACGAAGAATTATTGTTGGAACCTGAAGGTATAGTTCGAAAGATTTGCACCTTTCTTAAGGAGGAATTTGCCCCTGAAATGTTGGAATTCCATAAGGTTGGTGCATCCTATCCAACTGACCAGAAAAACCAGAAAAATCTTTCTAGACCTCCTCTGACCAGTAACGCTGGCAAATGGCGCAGTGAAATGACAGAGCGTGAACTTCGTATCTTTGAAGCTGTAGCAGGAGGAACACTTGAGCGCTATGGGTACGAGAGGCAGTGGCATCAACCTCAAATTTCGGGTCTAGAGGTGATGCAATTTCGGTTCCTTGAACATCCACCACGGAAAATACTGGCAATGCTTAAAAACACTAAAGGTCATATCGACGGCATCCGGAGACTCAAGATCTATTGTCGCCTCAGATTGGGAATTTAGCAACTGATAGAAACAGTGGAGGAGATATCTAGTGGCACCAATTAATGCCACCTTCAACAAATTTGTCAAAGGAGCTGGTTTATCCTTCCTTGGTCAAGTCATAAGTACTGCTTTCAAGTATGTAACTCAAGTAGTGCTTGCTTGGCTTCTGGGTGCAGAAGTCTTCGGACTTTACACCTTGGCAATGATCATCTACCAACTCGGAGAACTATTTTCTAGGATGGGGCTTGAAACTGGAGCTATACGCTATGTCTCAATCCATCATGGTACAGATGATAATGGTCGGCTCAAAGGAGTTTTACTACAGGGGATTGGACTACCTTTCCTCAGCGGTATAGTATTTGGAATCGGTCTATTTTTGGGATCTGACCTTATTGCCCAGGGGATTTTTGGTCAACCAGACCTTGCTCTTGCACTGCGGGTGTTCGCGATCGCTCTCCCTTTCGGGGCTAGTATGACAGTAGGAGCATTTGCTACTACAGGATTTCAGATAACAGCATACAAAGTTTATGTTTGGGAGCTTCTGCTACCATTAATTAACTTAATATTAGCTGTAGTACTATGTAAAGTTGGCTGGGGACTGTGGGGGGCAGCGATTGCTTGGCTACTTGCTGTAATCGTGTCTTTAGCTTTCACCGTCCATTTTATTCGAGGTATCTTTCCTGCCCTATTGAGCAGAAATATCACCCCTGTCTTCGAAACCAGGCAACTACTTGCCTTTTCCCTCCCTTTATCTTTCGGAAGTTTTTTGTGGCTGGTGATGCTCTGGACAGACTCTTTAATGCTGGGATATTTTCGACCTGTAGCAGAGGTGGGGATTTACCGGGCCGCTTCCCAGACAGCACTGTTGATGACTCTGTTCACTCGCTCGTTGGTAACAATCTTCACACCGATGATTGCTAACCTTTATAGTAACGGAGAGCTTGAAGAATTAGACAAACTCTTTAGAACTGCTGCCCGCTGGAGCTTCTCCTTGACTGTACCTCTGTTCTTAATTGTGGTAGTAGCTGGTAAAGATATCCTACGTGTTTTCGGTTCAGAATTTGAAATCGGATCGTTACCTCTAACAATTCTAGCAGCAGGGCAATTAGCAAGAGCTGGTCCGGGAGGATTAGCCATGCACGTACTAGCAATGTCAGGGCATCAATATCTCAAGCTCTTTGGGGACGTGGTGTTAGCGATCACCAACATCGGATTAAATATGCTCATGATTCCACGATGGGGACTGATGGGAGCGGCAGTGGCAACAGGAATCAGTATTTTAGCAGTAAATCTGCTGCGTATCTTGCAAGTCTACCTAGTTTTGCATATTCATGGGTTCAACTGGAGCTACTTAAAAACCATAGGGGCAGGAACTCTCGCTGTTTTGATCGGTCTCGGTGTACACTCTTGGGTTTCATTTATGCCTTACCTTCTGGTATTGGTTATTACTGCTGGAGTTGTGTTTCTAGTTTATGTACTGCTGTTATGGGCAATGGGCATAGAGAAAGCGGATCTGATCATCTTGAGAAAGATGCAACAGCGCTTAGGGCTATTGAAGAATTGATAATCTCTATTGATACTATCTATAGAAATGCAGAACTATTTGTACCGATTACGCCAGAGGCGAGTTCAATTAAAAATATGTTTATTATTGATTTTTTATAGTTGTTTAAGCTGGGGATGTGTGGAGCAATCCAAGGCAAAAAGAGGTATTGCTAAAGTGTCGAATTTGCCTTATTCCACGATTAAACCTCAAGTTATTGAACTTAAGCCTGCTGCCAGCGATCGCCGTCTCGGTGGACTGATTGCAGCAGACATCAATGATGATGGTCAGAAAGATTTGATCATTACTAAGCCAGGTTATATAGCAGCTTACAGTCATTCTGGTAAAGCACTCTGGAGCAAGTCAATCAATATCCAGGTAACTGGGAAGTCAGAGAGCCAAGGATTGCCAGGAAACCAGGCCCCCGGTGTCCAAGCAGCTGATGTAGATGGAGATCAAAAGACAGAAGTTCTGTTTTTAACCAAGGACAATACCCTCCATATTGTTGAGGGGTTCAATGGAGAGACTCAGAAAACTATAAAACTCCCATCTCCAGAAGGTACAGAGGGTTGGGAGCACTTAGTAGTAGCCAATTTCCGGGGCAAAGGCGATCGCGATTTACTACTTCAGGCCACTAATGCTGAAGGATACCGTATGGGTCGTTATCTAGCAGCCTATCCCCTAGACAACCTACTCAAAGGTGAAAACCTTCAACCATTGTGGAGCCGAGATGATTTCCTTGCCAATGCTCACAATGGGGCACGGGTGGCAGATCTCGACGGAGATGGCAAAGATGAGGTTTTGGGTGGGACAATCATCTCACCCGACGGAGAGATGTTGTTGAAAATTCCCATAAAAGGTCATATTGACTCCCTGTTTGTGGCTGATGTGCGTCCAGACATTCCAGGATTAGAGGTAGTCGCTCTGGAAGAGGGGGGTGGCAATCGGGTTTTCCTTTATAACCGCGATCGCGTAATTTGGAAAACCCACTACAAGCATCAAGAACCACAAAATGCTGCCATTGGTGATTTTGACCCCCAACGACCGGGATTAGAAGTGTGGTGCCGCAGCCGTTACCAGAAGCACCAGAAACCCTTTGTCTTTGATGCCCAAGGTCAACTGATTGCTAACTATCAAATGGATGATGTTGCTCCCAAGGGATGGACAGACAAAGGTGTAGAGGTGATCGTCCCGATTGATTGGACAGGAGAGTCGAGGCAATTAGTGGCTGTCAAAGAGCGCCATAAACCAGGAGACGTGGGGATTTTCGATGCCCTGAGTGGGCAATTTCTCCATCGGTTCAAAGAACAGGCGGCGAGACTTTACGTTGCTGATGTATCTGGGGATTGGCGGGAAGAGGTGATGGTTCTCAATGGGAATCAGCTGGACATCTACAGCAACCCCGAACCCAATCCCAATCTTGATCGCCCACGGCTATGGACTCAAAACCACTACCGCCGCAGTAAGATGACTTGGAACTACTACAGTCCATAAACTAAAAACCATGGAAAAAAGGTTAGCTGCTAGGAAAAAATTGATTCTTACGATCATTAAATGCGGCGTTTCCATAGCGCTACTGTCTTGGGTGTTGCGCAAGACCAATCTGCCTGACATTTTCCTAGCTGTGAGTTCTGCCAACATTCCTCTGTTAATGGCAGCGTTTGTGGTCTACTTAGCCAGTTACTACATCAGAGCTCATCGGTGGCGGGTACTACTTTTGGCTCAGAATGTGAAAGCTACCATCCCTTACTTGTATAAGTCCTACATGGTCAGCATTTTCTTCAGTAATTTTTTGCCCTCCACCATTGGTGGGGATGCTGTTAGGGCTTATGATGCCTGGCGGTTGGGAACGAGCAAATCAGTCGCACTAGCCACTGTGTTTTTGGATCGTTTCCTCGGTTTACTGGGTTTGATGCTGTTTGGCCTCGGGGCGCTGTTTTTTTCTCAGACATTGATTGCCCAGTTACCATTACTTAATCTGTGGGTGATGCTAGGTACGGCAGCAATTATGCTTGTAGTCTCGATGATTTTCATACCCTCTCAGAAGATTTCAAGGGTTATTAGCAAGATCAAACTACCCTTTTGGCACCCCATAAAAAACAAGGTATTGAATATTATTAAAGCTTTCCTAGCCTTTGGGAACCGCAAACATGCCTTGGCTATGTCTATGGGGTTGTCACTGATGGTGCAAATCAGTGTCATCGCTCATTATTACCTAATTGCAAAGGCCCTGGATTTACCGGTTCCCCTTCTTAGTTTCTTTCTGATCATTCCCCTAGTCTCCTTGATCATGGTGTTGCCTGTATCGATCAACGCCATTGGTCTCCGTGAGAATGCATTTGTATTCTTTTTTGCGGCTTACGGCTACAATATTGCCAGATCCGAAGCCATTGCCTTTGCTTGGCTGGCTTACGGAATCGTGATCATTCAGGGGCTGCTGGGGGGAATTGTATACGCTTTGCGCAAGTAAAGGTGATTAACTCAGATCAGGTGATCGGCTGATCAGGTAAGGTCATGATCAGGTAATCGGATGATCAGGTAATCAGGTGTAATGGTGATCAATAAACAATAGTCAGAGCAATTATAAATTACCAATTACCAATTACCAAATATAAATTACCAATTACCAAATATGAATTACCAATTACCAAATATAAATTACCAATTACCAATTAATCACATGCCATCACCAGTAGGACACACATTTGCCGGTATTTGTGGATTTGTTCTGGCACGCCCTTATGTAGCTTGGCATCAGCAAACTCGGCTGTTGTATGGTTCAGTATTGCTCACGAATTTGCCAGACATAGACATTCTGCCTGGATTGCTGCTGCTGGGAAATCCAGGAGCTTTTCACCGTCAGGCTACCCACAGCTTGATAGTAGCCGCCATAATTGGCATCTTCGTTGCTTGGCTAGTGGGGCGTTGGAAGTTAAATCGGCTCCGATGGGGAATTTGGGCAGCTCTAGTTTATGGAAGCCACCTCCTGTTGGATATGCTAGTAGCTGACCCAACAGCACCTTTCGGAGTCCAGGCACTCTGGCCTTTTTCCCTAGAGTATTTTATTTCACCTATTACCATCTTTGCCCGATTTGATTATTTTAATCCAGAATTGGGTATGGTATGCACCATCTTGAGTATTCCTAACTTCTTGGGAATACTGTGGGAAATCGTAGTACTTACACCCTTGGTAGGACTGGCATGGTATGGGTTTGGGAAAACTGACGGCAGAAAACCATTGGCAAGATAGAGGCCAAGGGTGATGGGGTGATCAGGTGATCAGGTGATGGAGACAATAATAGATCTTTTGCATAAATGTCTAAAACAAGGCTGATAAGTAATATGGCCGTGTGTCCCAATTTACTTTGGTAAGAGGTTAATCGTTCTTTGTTGATGGCGATCAACCATCTTTCCTGAGCCATGATGAACCCTGGTCTGATCATGGTGGTTCTTAATACTGATTCTAGATAAGGTTGGTCAGGTGCATGAAAGCAGAAAAACTTAATTCAACAGAAACCTCAATCCAAGCAGATTGGCTTTGGCAATGGATTCCCATCGCCTTAATTTTGCTATTGGCGGCTGGGTTGTATTTCTATCAACTCGGCACAGAGAGCCTGTGGGTGGATGAACTCTACAGTGTTAATGATGCCAAACGCTTACCAGGCCATCTGGGTCTAATCCGCCCAGTGTATTTCATCCTGCTGTGGCTGTGGATGCAGTTTGGCACCAGCGATGCTTGGTTGCGGGGGTTGTCTGTCTTGTTTGGATTGGGCAGTGTATTTCTAACTTACCAGCTTGGTCGTCGTGTAGGGGGAAAGCCAACGGGCTTGATTGCTGCCCTCCTCTTGGCTCTATCGCCCCTGTTCATCAATTTTGCCCAAATGGTTCGTATGTACACCCTAGGCACTTGTCTCGGTCTAGGTGGTACCCTAGCGCTAGTGCATGCTCTTGAGAATCCTACTACCACCTCAATGGCTTGGTGGGCTAGCCTACGACTGTTGGTAACCCTAACTGCACCACTAAATGCCACCCTGCTCTTCGCGGACATCTGGTTAGTATGGTTTCGGTTTCGCAAGCAACGCGCTACATTATTAGCTTTCGGCAAATGGCTGTTACTGGTAATCCTGTTGTGGTTACCATCTTTGTTATCTCTATTGTCTGGAACCCTGCCCTTCCTAAGCAAGGCTCTTAATCTCATCGCCAAAATTGATCCATCGGCTACTCGACACTCATTTCCCAGTTTTGTGGATGTTTTACGTAAGTTAAAGAATTTTACTGCCTTTCCGTTTCCTTCCACATCGAAGCTGAGTAGCTTGTTTTATCAATCCTACAGTCTACTATTAGCTGGCTTGATCGGTATTGCCATAATCCACAAAAACCACAAACCACGCCTGTGTTGGATTGCTGCTTGGGCATTTATACCGTCAGTGATGATTTTTTTAGTTTCTAAACGATTATGGATAGACCGCTACATACTGTTTTTATCCCCATACATTTTGATTATTCTGACCGCTGGCTTGATGGGATTGTGGCGTTGGAAACGGAGTTTGGCGATCGCAGTAGCAATTATCTATACTATTACCGTTAGCACTGGACTAGTACGCTATTACACCGTGCAGGATCGCCAAGATTGGCGCAGTGTAGCACAAACAATTAGCATTAATGAAAAACCTGGTGATACCATCTTTTTATCCATAGGTTCGCAAAAAATGACCTCAGCGCTGGATCATTACTATAGTGGAGATGCTCCGATCTATTCCCGAAGTAAACTTTGTCCTTCTGATCGAGTCAAAAAGCCAGTCGTAGAGCAAGCACTAAATAACTTGCCACCTATTCCCTCGCGGCTGTGGCTACTGTGCGGCACAGGTTTTGACGAACAAAAGTTTCGCACTGTTTTCAAAGAACATTTTAATCTGGAAAGACACGAAGAATTTACTAACGAGAACTTTTATAGACAGAATGATTTAATGCATCTATTTCTGATCATACCAAATTCTGCCAATTCTACTGATTCTCGCAATTCTACTGATATAAAAAACAAATCAACATCGGTCTAAGCTCTAGGGCTTTGATTATTGAGTTAGTCGGTCTAAGCTCTAGGGCTTTGATTATTGAGTTAGCATGAAAGCCAACAACCACAAAACACCAGCGCTCCTAGAGGGAGGAAATTGGTTCCGACCATGGATGCCCATTACCTTAATCTTAGTATTAGCGACTGGATTGTATGTCTATCAACTTGGTACAGAAAGCCTATGGGTTGATGAACTCATTAGTATTCATCGTGCCAAGCACCTAGAGCAAGTCTTTAATGGTACACGCCCCCTCTATCACATCCTCCTACAAGTCTGGATGATAGTTAGCAGTAGTGATACTTGGCTGCGGGGATTGTGCGTTGTGTTTAGTATTGGTACTGTTTTTGTTACCTATCGGCTTGGTCGGCGCTTAATGGGAGAGTCCACTGGCTTAATTGCTGCCCTAATCGTTGCCCTCTCACCCCTGTTTATCCATCATGCCCAAGAAGTCCGGATGTACGCACCGAGTACATTCTTTGGTGTTGCTGGCACACTGATCTTAACCCACGCCCTAGAACGTCCAACTACTCCCTTACTTTTAGGATGGGCTGCTCTGCGATTCTTGGCAATTATCAGCACACCCCTTAACGTAGCGCTGCTGCTCCCAGACATCGTTGTGTTTGGCTGGAAGTATCGCAATCAACCTCGTGTTTTGTTCCGTTTCGGGGTCGGACTGTTACTGATTGGTATTTTATGGCTGCCATGGGTGTTTCCACTAGTAACTAAGAGCGCCAAATTTATGGGAGGTGTAAAAGTACCCGGTACATCAGTTCGTGATCTCGGTGGACGCACTAGTCCTGGTGTACTGGATGTGATCATGCAGCCAGGTCGCTTGACAGCTTGGCCCTTTGGTCGAGCCAATTCCAATGCCATCTACTGGTTTTACAATGCCTACTCTGTCATGTTGACCTGCTTGCTGGGTGTTGTCCTATTCAACAAACCACGCTCAGCTAAGCTGGGTTGGATTGCGGCTTGGGCGTTTTTACCCTTAGTTCTGTTCTTTTCAGTGTCCCAAGTCTCTCGTTCTCTTTGGGTCAATCGTTACCTACTCTTAGCAGCTCCATACCTATTTATTCTTTTAGCAGCCGCTGGGATCGGCATTTGGCATCGATGGCGTATTGGTGCCTTGGTGATAGCGCTGATCTATGCCATTGCTGTTGGTGGTGGGCTAAAGCGTTACTATACCGTGCTCGATCGAGAAAATTGGCGTGGTTTAGTAGAAACCATTGCGACCAAAGAACAACCGGGTGATGTGATTGTTTGGTCCATTGGTCAGAGAATACCTGTGGCATTGAATCATTACTATCATGGCTCTGCAAGTATTGAGATTAAGGATGTACTCCCGCCATCGGTTAGAAAAAACGATCAGCAAGCGATAGAAGGTTGGATTAGCAGTTTACCTTCAACCCAATCTCGTTTATGGCTAGTTTATGTCAAGTCGTCGAAGCTATTTCGGTCTGTTGTTAAAGAGCAATTTCAGATTAAAACCCGAGAGAAACCCATTGATGGGATAGAAATATTTCTGCTTAAACCACGTTCTGCTGATAAAACGTCTCAGGAGTAGACTTCGCCGCAGTTGTCTATTGAACTAAGCCTAGAACTAGTTATTGCCGGTTTTTAGCGATCGCAATTTCCTGAAATAACTCAAAGCGCAATTAAATCAAGAATGGGTAGTGGTAAAGATGTAGTGGTTTGGCTACGGTCTGGTAAAGCTAACGGGAGCGAAAATCACGTATTGTGTACCACAACCAACTCCCCAAAGCTTTCATAAGGTAGTAGTAGCACCATAGTGACTGGGTTATGGAAATAGTTGCATGAACAACTATCTTTGATATCTTTGATAGTATCTGT
>NZ_JAAHHE010000188.1:0-12561 GCF_010692525.1 Moorena sp. SIO3B2 | reverse complement strand
AAAGGCCAAGGTCAATCGCTTCCCAACAGAATTCCGTAATCTTATATACTACTTTTTGAATCTAGGGAACCCAGAACCATGAAAAGCGATCACGATGGTCATCATCTCACCCTCGACTCATTCGAGAGCGACAGGATCGTTCCCCTGCAATGGAAGGTAATTGGGGCAACTGCTGCCAGTAACACTCAAACAACTGAAAAAAGTCGTCTACTTCACAGAACATACGGGTGATATCCAAACGCGATACAATATTGGTCATAGCTGGCTGAGACTCAATGGCTTCAAATCTAGTCGAGCGCCTTTCTTTCACCGTAAGCATTCAGCCGTCAGCCGTCAGCCGTCAGCCATTCCCGTAGCGTGGCCATAGGCCAAGGCTCACGCTATGGGGAGAAACTGTTACCGTAGCGTGGCCACAAGCCATTAGCTGATAGCATCTCAAGTAGCACCATCTGTAGCCCATTAGCTGAGAGCTGTTCGCGTAGCGTGCGCGTAGCGCTTAAGCTGAGAGCTGAGAGCTGAGAGCTGATAGCTGAGAGCTGAATGCTTACCTTTCACCTTTGTCCAGTTCCTCGAACTCACGTTCAAATAATAACGATTAAGGTAGGGAAAGACTATTATTTTAAATAACTAGTTAACTAATTAAGTGGAGTTTTTGTTATGGCAATTGATCGGGCACCTGGCGTTTATGTAATCTCTCAAGATGAGATGGGAATTGTTTATCAAAAGTTTGGTAGTCCTTTACCATCTAATCGTCAAATTGCTCTTAATGGAGAAATGGGTTGGCAGGTTGATACTCTTGGTCCTGGACGACATTTTCGCTCTCCGTTGACGTATAAAGTTGTCATACAAAAGGCTATACAGATTGATAAAGATGAAATTGGATTAGTAACAGCCAACGATGGTGATTCTCTTCCCACAGGTAAAATGTTTGGTAAAGTTGTCGAAGAATGCGATGACTTTCAAGATGGTCGTGCCTTTATCAAAAATGGTGGTCAACGGGGTAGGCAGTTAGGTATTTTAAAAAATGGTATTTATCGCCTTAATACTAAACTGTTTTCTGTTGAAATAAGGCCAATTACTTACATTAATGACTATGAAATTGGCTTAGTAGAAGCGAAAGATGGCAAGCCACTTCCGATTGGAAAAACCTTTGGTGATGCTGTTGAATGCAACAATTTTGAAGATGCTCAAGCATTTATTAAAAATGGAGGATATAGAGGCCAACAGTTAAAGATTATTACTACTGGCAAATACGCAATTAATACAGAACTTTTCAAAATTAAGAGAGTTGAACTTATCAAAATTGGAGTTAATGAAGTAGGGTTAGTGGAAGCAAGGGATGGTGAGCCACTTCCACTTGGTCAGAACTTTGGTAAAGTTGTTGAATGTGGCACTTTTCAGGACGCTGAAGCATTTATCAAAAACGGCGGTCAACAAGGGAACCAATTAGCAATTCTTCCTCCTGGAATTCACTACATTAATACAGAGTTGTTTAAAGTTCACAATGTACCATTAATTAATATTCGATCAGGGGAGATAGGGCTAGTTATTGCTCAAGATGGTGCTGAACTACCACCAGGACAAATACTAGGTAAAGCTGTAGATTGCGATAATTTTCAGAATGTTGAAGCCTTTGTCAAAAACGGTGGTCAACAAGGTAAACAGCGAGCAATTCTTACTGAAGGTTACTATAGAATAAACACTGAACTATTTACAGTAGTTACTACTGACAATGCCAAGCAATATGGACTGAAGCCAGAACAATTAAAAGTTTACAGAGTTGAATCAGGTAAAATTGGTATTGTTACCACTTTTGATGGTAAGCCCTTACCAGGAGGGGAGATTGCGGGAGCAGTTATTAAGGGACATAATAAGTTTCAGGAGCCACAGGAGTTTATTGAAAAAGGTGGCTATCGAGGTTTACAAGAAGAATTTATCGAAGAAGGTTTTTGGAGTTTAAATCCTTGGTTTGTGGAAGTTGAACAAGTTCCTTTAACTAATATTAAATCTGGAACAGTTGGAGTTTTAATCTCAAATGTTGGTAAGAATAGCCAAGCAAATCAAGAGCAAACTACTCATGGTTATCAGTTTAATATCGTTCCAATTGGGTATAAAGGGATTCAGAACATACCAATAGAAGCTGGAACACATCCTATCAATACAAGAGTGAAAAGTATAGTAATAGTTCCTGCCCATGAAATAACTTTGGAATGGACGAATAGAGATAAACCAGCAACCAACTACGATTCTAATTTGAAAACCTTAGACCTTCGCTCTAAAGATGGCTTTACTTTTAAAATTGAAGTCACACAGGTTATTAATATTACTCCAAAAAATTCTCCTAAAATGATCTCTCGTGTGGGTTCACCAAATGCTAATAGTTCTGAGCAATTTGAGGAACAAGGAGGAGTTCTTAGCTGCTTGTCTAATGGTGCGGTTAAATATAGCTCCATTAAAAACCTTGTGAATAGGGTATTAGAACCGATGGTTGGTAATTACTTCCGTAATTATGCTCAAGAATATAATGTCTTAGACTTCTTACAACAACGGGATCAAATCCAGGAACGAGCTACAGAAAATATCAAAAGTGCTCTTAATGCTTATGGTGTTGAAGCGGTTGGTACTTTTATAAACGAAATTGCCTTACCAGCTGAACTTCAACACCTAATACAGGCTCCAACAATTAAAGATAATTTAAATTCACTAGAAAAATTATTGCTATGGTCTGCTGGTGCAGATCATCATATTTTGGCCCAAAAAGAATGTTTGACAGAACGATATAAATATACAGCAATTGGTACCACGGTTTTGCTAACATCAACAACGGCTATTTTTTCCGGTGGTTATGCTCTTTATACAGTATTCGGTTCTGTAGCAGCTTCTTGTGTAGGAGGAATTTTTTGGAGTTTTATAGTTTTTAACTTAGATCGTTTTTTAATTTTAAGCTCTAAGAGAAAAAAATCGGAATCAAATTTAAAATTGTCATTTATTGCAGCAACTAGTCTTCGATTAGTAATAGCCTTATTATTAAGCTTTGTGGTGGCTAAACCCCTTGAATTGAGGCTTTTTGAAAAAGAAATTAATCAGAAAATAAAACAACAAAAAGATGATGCAAGAAAAGAAAAAGTTAGCGAACCAATAAAAGAATTAGAACAAGAAATTAAAGCCTTAAATCAAGAAAAAAACAAGTACAAAAATGAATGGGAAGACGCCGAAAATGTGGCTAATGCAGAAGCAGAAGGGACACAGGGAACAGGCCAATTTGGAAAAGGAATTGTTTATAAAGACAAACGAAATTATGCAGATGAAATAAAACAACAATTTATTGAATTAGATAATAAAGTTAAGGAGAAAGAGGAAAAAATAGATAAGCTTAGGCAAGAACGTAACCTGATTTTGCAGTCACCAGAGAGTAACTTAGAACAACTGAATCAAGAAATTGACAAAGAATCAGATGGCTTCTTAGCCCGTCTTGTTGCTTTAGAAGAACTATCTAAAGACGATCCGAATATTCGTAATATTAATTGGCTAATCACTGCCTTATTCGTCACTATTGAAATCTCACCTATATTAGTTAAACTTTTGTCTGGCAAAGGTCCTTATGATTATTTACTTGAGCAGAAAGAAAGTCAGGAAATTTATAATGAATATTTCCGCATTAAAAAAGAACAAAGACTTCAATTATCTGAAGGAGCATCAAAAAAATACATGAAAAAAATTCAGGAGTTTGAACAATAAATTACAAAAACAAAATAAGACTATAGCGTTTCTATCCTAATCAGGTACACAGGATTTTTTACCTCTTGCCTCTTGCTAGCTTGCCTATTACTTGCTCCCTGCTCCCTTTCAATCAAAAGACGATGTCTTAAACAATACTTCCTTTGCTATAGTACCCACATGGGAATGCAATGGGTCAGAGGATCATAAACAAGTATTTATACTCAGGACTTACGCGGTTAAGTTGATTTCGCCCCCCTAGCCCCCCAATTTTGGGGGGTAATGATGTCAAAGTCCCCCAGAATTGGGGGATTTAGGGGGCAAATGCGTAAGTCCTAATACTCAGTAAAGTCTGTTTTTTGCGTTCGCGTAGCGGCTCGTACCGAGCATCGCTTTTAGCGTGACCATTCGCGTAGCGTGGCCTAAAGGCCAAGGTCAATCGCAAAGTGCCCCAGAATGCGATCGCATAAGCGCGGAAGCTGAGGCCTTTGGGCCACGCTTTGCGAACGCTTCATCGCGTAGCGTGACAATCATGTCAATCGCTTCCCAACAGAATTCCGTAACTTATATACTACTTATTGAAATACGTAATCTGGGATAAACCTTTACCAAGATGACTCATGTCTGTCTATAGCAACGGGAACAGCGGATCTGGGAACAGCGGATCTGGGAGCAGGGAACAGGGAACAAAAATTCTCACAATTCATTTATGCTCTCAATATCCTTCTCTTGATGCATCGCTATTGCCTATTGCCTCTTGCCTCTTGCCTATTGCCTCTTGCCTCTTGCCTATTGCCTCTTGCCTATTGCCTCTTGCCTCTTGCCTATTGCCTATTGCCTCTTGCCTCTTGCCTCTTGCCTTAAAACCATAAGCAATCTCCCTCAAACCTTGCTGACAATTGCCCTATATTTACCTATTCACAACTCTCACAGAGATTGATATAGTTACCCTTGTCAGCAACTTTTAATCAAAAGGAGGATTAGAGCGATTCATGAAGTACTGCAAGTACTTTCTACACCTGGCAGCCTTTCTACTAGCACTAACTATTCTAGTGTTGCCTCTGCCAGCCCAAGCCCAAAGCGCTGCCACCATTAAAGCTACCTTTGCAAACACTGATTTAAGCGGTCAGGATTTATCCGGTCAAGACTTCCATAACGCTGTTTTTAGCAGTGTCAATTTACAGTCAGCCAACTTGAGCAATGTTAACTTTAAGGGTGCGAACATTACCAAAGTTAATTTCACTAATGCTAATCTACAGGGAGCAGATTTTAGCTATGCATTCATTAATGTATGTAACTTCAAGGGAGCAAATATTACCGGCGCTGACTTCACCTTTGCAATTTTGGATTCTAAGCAATACCGGGAGCTATGCAAAAATGCTTCTGCTACTAATCCCATAACTGATACTGGTGTTGATACTCGCTACTCTTTAGGATGTTATTGAAACTAATTTAAGTATTCAGCGGTCAGCGGTCAGCAGTCAGCGGTCAGCGGTCAGCCTTCAGCGGTCAGCCTTCAGTGGTCAGTGGTCAGTGGTCAGTGGTCAGTGGTCAGCCGTTGGCCTTTGCCTGTAAGTTAAAAGCTAATAGCACCTCAAGTAGCGTGCGCGTAGCGCTAATCGCTGATAGCTAATAGCACCTCAAGTAGCGTGCGCGTAGCGCTAATCGCTGAATGCTGATAGCTGATAGCTGATAGCTGATAGCTGATAGCTGAAAGCGCTAATCGCTGAATGCTGATAACTGGTGTTGATACTCGCGATTCTTTAGTATGTTATTGAAATTAATTTAAGTATTCAGCGGTCAGCGGTCAGCAGTCAGCGGTCAGCGGTCAGCCTTCAGCGGTCAGCCTTCAGTGGTCAGTGGTCAGTGGTCAGTGGTCAGTGGTCAGCCGTTGGCCTTTGCCTGTAAGTTAAAAGCTAATAGCACCTCAAGTAGCGTGCGCGTAGCGCTAATCGCTGATAGCTAATAGCACCTCAAGTAGCGTGCGCGTAGCGCTAATCGCTGAATGCTGATAGCTGAATGCTGATAGCTGATAGCTGATAGCTGAAAGCGCTAATCGCTGAATGCTGATAACTGAAAGCTGAAAGCTGATAACTGAAAGCTGAAAGCTGAAAGCTGAAAGCTGAAAGCTGAAAGCTGAAAGCTGATAGCTGATAGCTGATAGCTGACCTTAATTCTCATCTAGATAAAAACGGTAAAACAAATAATCATCTCGGAAAGGATGATCATCTGCAACATGATGAATAATACCTCGATTAATCAGTATCTGTCCAATAGTCACTGCATCTTCCCGAGTAGAATTACACCGTTTCACCAACCAATCTACCGCTTCTGACCCAACAAAACAGCATCCATAGCTATTGAGACGATAGCGACGGTCTTTAATATCCAACCCTCCTGGTTGACGCATTTCCTCCACTAAGGTTTCAATGTCCAGTGTTACCATATCCTCTTGCAAAGGAGCGGTAGGGTAAGAGTCTAGATCTACCTCATCCATCGGCTCTAGGAAACCTGAAACTAAGGAATCCTGGGTGGGCGGCTCAGACTGATACCCATTAGGAATATAGAGTTGGTTTTCTGGCGGTTTTGGCTGACGCTCCCCCAGCCAAGCCATGAGCAATTTCTCTAACTGAGGCGATCGCACATGGAGGTCCCGTTGAGGAAATGGTATATGGATATCATAGCGACGCAGACTTTTCTCAATCCGGTAGTTCAAGTCACTCTTGATTTTAGGCTGTCGCTTGGGGTCTCCAGTCCAGACCAACAGCTCAAACTTGAGGGAACTCTCACCAAATTCCTGAAACCAAACTTGGGGATAGGGCCTCAGTAACACTTCCGGGTGACTCTTGGCAGCTGCCAAGAGTGCCTTCTTGACCTGCTCCACATCAGAGCCATAAGCCACTCCTACTGGAATCTTGAGCCGGGAAATCGGGTTACCGTGACTCCAGTTAATTACCTCAGTTTCTAAAAAGCGGGCATTGGGCACAATTATTGTCACTTTATCCAAGGTGCAAATTTCTGTACTGCGGGAACCAATTCGCTGCACAGTTCCCACCAAATCGTTTACCTTAATAAAATCCCCCAGTTGAATCGGTCGCTCTAGGGTGATAATTAAGCCACTGATAAAGTTGTTAGCAATATTTTGCACACCAAAGCCAATCCCCACCCCTAAGACACTAGCAAAAATGGTTAGGGAACTCAAATCCAACCCAGAACTTTGGAGTATGATAATCATGCCCAAAAACGTCAGGACATACTGGGTCAGGAGAGCAATCACGTCTTGCACCCCTGAATCAGCGCCAGTTTTACCCAAGATGTAATGCCTGAATAGCCTGGTGAGGGCACTAACCCCAAACCATAGCACAACGGTTAATACCACCAACAGCAGCACTTGGATCGCAGAATATTTGCTTTCTCCCGGACCAATTACAGGAGACTTGAGGAAGTTTAACAGTTCATAACGCCAACTGCGAACTTGGGGAAATAGATCACTAATAGTTAAGATAACTGTAGTCCACAGGATAACCTGTAAACCTAACAGGGCTGCCCCGAGAAATAATTTGGCTGGGTCGTGCCAAGGGAAAAAAGGAGAAGCGGGATTCCCTAGCCAGGAGGTCAGTTTCCGCAAGGCAAATTGCCTGAACAAGCGTAACAGCAAGTACAACAGGATTAACAACACCAGCACTATGCTTGTAAACCTTACTGCCTGACGACTATAATCTGGCATGCGCTGTTGTTTGCCCTGCCGGATTGCCCTTTCAATCAGCTTCTCCCATTTCTCGGCTTGCTCAAGAGGATCAGTATCAGGAATTTGATCTGCCTTGGTAATCGTGACTATAATGCGCTCGGTAAACTTGGTACGAAGAATCCCCTCGTTTTGCCCGACATATTCAATGTCCACATATTCAGGTTTTTGTAGAGATTTCACCTCCTTTGCTAACCGCTGATTGATCAGCTCGGCTCGCTCAGTAGCGCTAAAGTTGCCAGCGTTGCCCACTTGAAACAACTCAATACCATCCACCACCACAGGAGCTTTCTCCTTACCATTTGCCAAGAATTCCTGTGCTAAGGTAGAGGCTGGTAATAGGGTGAGCAGTAGGGTAAGTACACCTAGCAACACCAATCCCAAGCAACGCCGAAGCCTAGCTCTTGGGAAAGGGTTAATGGAAAATCGAACATTTAGAAGAGATTCCATAGGTTACGTTCTATTTAGCTCTCATTTTCCATAACTATTGAATCTCATGGCTAAAGTTGAGGTAACTAGTTGAGGTAACTAACTGTTGTGGACTACCCGTTCTAAATTTGTAGAGGAATCGTTTTTCTCATCTTGCATTCCCGGTTTTAACCCCTCCAGCAGACCGCTGACCACGAACCAAGTGCCGACTCCCATTATTAACAGTACCACTAAGCCAATCAACCAAACCACAGGTTTATTCTTGGGCAGAGAGTTAGAAACACTTTTCTCACCTAATAGACTCGTCTGGTCAAAGTTCTGTGCAGTGGCGTTCAGGTCATTTTCCCGTTTCAAGGTCGCTGTAATCTTGTACGGACCAATCCGCAGGGTGTCCTTGCTTGAGAAAGGTTGAATACCAGAGCGAATCTTCCGCCCGTTAATAAAGGTGCCGTTGGCGCTGCGGTCAGTAATATAGAGTTGGGTATTAGCCACTGTGATCAGGGCGTGATACCGGGAAATTTCCTTGTCAAGAAGTACCAGATGAGACACAGATTGACCTGCTAAGTGTTCTGGCAAATGGTCATTTTCTCGACCAACAGCAATGGGCGGTCTCAGAACAGGTTTCTTTAACTCGCCGGTTTCTGGGTCTTCCCAGGTCAATTGAATATAAATCGGTTCAGCCAAGATTTCACTCCTTGTAACTGGAACATCGTGGATCAGTGCGGGTGCATCTCATCTTTGAAAATGTTCTGTAGGGTGCGTTAGGGGAGCTCGCCCTAATTTTCAGCCTCAACGCCCGGGTTAGGTTGCTGCCCGTAACGCACCATCGGGTCAAACAACAAAAGTGAGATGCACCTATCAGTGCTGAGTAGGTCAGTGGTGAGTGCTGAGTTTTGCTTAGCACATGAAAAAGTTTTTGTCAACCATACCCACCGATGCTCAGGGGATGATAACAAGGGTGAAACTTAGATAGGGTGTCCGGTGTAGGGTTTTGGGTAGGTCGTGGGGAGGAGCCAGTTCCTCCTGACGGGGTGACAAGAAGGCTAAACCCCATTGAGACCATGCTGTCAGCATCTCGTTAAACTGAGATAAATTAATCTTGAAGCACTGATTTTAACTATGCCTGATTTTTTGCCCATTGCTTACTTTCAGAACAAATTTGTCCCTTTCGCTGACGCCAAAATTTCCATTGCTACCCATGCCTTGCACTACGGCACGGGAGCTTTTGGCGGATTACGCTGTCTCCCTGACCCAGAAAACCCACAGCAATGTTTACTGTTTCGGTTAGACCGCCATTGCCAACGTTTAAGTAATAGTGCCCGGTTATTACACTACAATTTACCTCCTGATAAAATCGAGACTATTATCGTTGAGTTTATCAAACAAAATAAACCAACTACATCGTTTTATATCCGCCCTTTTGTCTATACCTCAGATTTAGGAATTTCCCCGAGACTGCATAATATTGAAAAAGACTTTTTTGTTTATGGATTAGAATTAGGAGATTATTTATCTCCTGAGGGAGTTAGCTGTCGGATTAGTTCATGGTATCGACAACAAGACCAAAGTTTACCCTTGAGAGGTAAAATTAGTGGAGCTTATATTACCTCTTCCTTGGCGAAAAGCGAAGCAGTAGAGTCTGGCTTTGATGAAGCCATTATGATGAATTCTGATGGAAAAGTATCGGAAGCTTCTGGGATGAATATCTTTCTGGTCAGAAATGGGCAGCTGATTACCCCTGGATTCGACCAGGATATCCTGGAAGGAATTACTCGGGATAGTATTCTAACCCTTGCTAAAGACATGGGCTTGCCAACTATACAACGACCAGTTGATAAATCAGAACTATTTATTGCTGATGAAGTATTTCTGAGTGGAACAGCGGCAAAGATCACTCCAGTTAAACGAATCGAAAACTATCACTTATCTCCAAACAGACCAATAACTGAAAAGCTCAAGGATACCCTAGCAGCAATTACCGAAAATCGGGAACCAAAATACAAAGACTGGGTGTATACGGTTAAAATTAATAAATGAACTAAACGTCAGCATTCAGCCGTCAGCGGTCAGTCGTCAGCTTATTTTATTCAAAAGCACCGATCTAGTAGCGTGGCACAGGCTTCGACCCTGGGACTTTCCCCGTAGCGCATTAGCTGATATAGCAGTCGCCAGGGCAGTTAGGACATGACAAAAGTCTCACACCCTTTGTAAGCGCAAGAGTTTGACTTCTGACAAATGACTTCTGACAAATGACTTCTGCTATAGCTGTTCGCGTAGCGTGCGCGTAGCGCATTAGCTGATAGCTGATTGCTTAAAATTAAAATTAAACTCCGGCTTATAGAAACCTGTAAACCTGTAGCGACTTCTGGGATAGGGAGTAGAATCAAACCTCAACCATGAACAATCAACCGATAAATTCCCCAAACACCCTAGGCGGTCGCTACAAAATCATCAGCAAGCTGGGAGCAGGTGGCTTTGGTCAAACGTTTCTGGCACAGGACTTGCACTTGCCAGGAACTCCCCAATGTGTGATTAAACAGCTAAAACCCCAGGTGACGGATCCTGAGTGTTTGGAAATTTCCAAACGCCTATTTGAGCGAGAAGCCCAAGTCCTCTACCAGCTGGGTAACCACGATCAGATTCCCCAGTTGCTGGCGCACTTTGAGGAAAATCACGAGTTTTATCTGGCGCAAGAATTTATTGATGGACAACCCCTCAACCAAGAAATCAGTCAGCCTTGGGAATCAAATCGAGTGATTGGTCTGTTGCAAGATATTCTACAAGTCCTAGTATTTGTCCATGAGCAACGTGTGATCCATCGTGATATCAAACCCCCAAACCTAATCCGCCGCCGCAAGGATGGTAGAGTTGTCATGATTGATTTTGGGGCAGTTAAGCAAGCTAGCACCCAGATTATCGATCCCGAAACCGGGCAAACCAAAACCATTGCTATTGGCAGTCATGGCTACACCCCCAAAGAACAGTTCGGTGGCAATCCCCGTTTTAGCAGCGATATCTATGCGGTGGGTATGGTAGGTATCCAGGCATTAACCGGAATTCATCCCAAGTTCCTGAAAGAAAACTCCGAAACAGGGGAAATCAACTGGCGCGATCGCATCCAAGTTAACATCCAAGTTAACTCAGAATTAGCGGATATCCTGGACTGTATGGTGCGCTATGACTTCCGTGACCGCTATCCGACCGCAGTAGAAGCGTTTGCAGCAGTTCAGAGGCTAACTGCTGCACCAACAATAGCTATGTCTGCTACAGTTCCGGAAGAGACTGTTTCTGTTTCAGCAACATCAGCACAAACCCAGGCCAGATCAGAGATCATCCCAAGATGGTTAATGAAGCCTTGGTTAATGATTACTGTGTTAGCAGGGATGGGTATCGGTATTGCTGTTATCGGTACTAAGACTTTTCTAGTTCCCAAACCTGTCACTCAAACTGACAACATTAGCGATACCGTTGCGGAAACCTCGACCACCACCTCTGAGTCAAAACCTGCAACTCCAGCCGTAGTTAGCAACACCCCTGAAATTACTACTACCAGCTCAGTCGAACAAACTACTCCCGGATCCGATACCGAATCAGCTGCTAAATCGACATCCTCTACCGAAACACAACCAACTGCAACAGAATTAAACAGCCAAGGGGATAGCTTGCGGCAAGCAGGAAAGTACCAGCAAGCACTGATGACTTACGAAAAAGCGATTGGCCTATGGCCACGCTACGCGAACGCAAGCAACTCAAATTTAGCAGAAGCTCATTGGGGTCGTTGCTATAGCCTGAATTCCTTGGGGCGTACTCAAGAAGGACTGGCTGCCTGCGATCAAGCCCTTGCCCTTAAACCTGACTACCCCGAAGCATTGTGGAGTAAAGGTGCAGCTATCGAATCCCAAAACACCCCAACAGCCATAACTCTAGCGCTAACTTTATACGAGAAAGCGATCGCAATCAAGCCCGATTTTGCTGACGCCTGGATTAACCGAGGAGTAGCCCTCCATAAACTCGGTCGCTACAGGGAGGCCATAGAAGCATATAATCGGGCAATTAAACTCAATCCTAATTCTGCTGATGCTTGGAGTAATCTAGGGGCAGCCTTATGGGACGTTGGTCAATTGGATCAAGGGATCAATGCCATGGAAAAGGCGCTTCAAATCCAGCCGAATCACCCCAATGCTAAGAATCTGCGTCAGCAGGCAAGGGAAAAATTAGGTCGTTGATCACTCATACCGAGTTGCATTCAAAGAGAGTAGATTGGTTGGATAGGGAGATAGGGAGATGGGGAGATAGGGAGATAGGGAGATAGGGAGATTGGCGGAAGAGAAAGTTGTACGTTTGACCGCAACTTGGTATCAGGAAATATAATTATTTGATAAAGATCAGAGATTTATTTAAATATCTGATAAAGATTTTGGGTTTTGGTCTTAGAAACGGGAAAATCCTCTACTATTACGTTTAATTGCTATTAAGCATTAGAGCTGATAGCCCTAGGGATTAAATACGAAAATCTAACACTTTAGCAAAGGGAACAGCGGATCACCGGAACAGGGAGTAGGGAATATGGCATCAAAATTATCTCAATTCCTACACGGATTGCTATTTCCCCTAATGCTCAAAACTAAATTCACAGAATACTAGGATTGCGCTCACAATCCCTAATTTGA
>NZ_JAAHHE010000187.1:7242-12593 GCF_010692525.1 Moorena sp. SIO3B2 | reverse complement strand
TCGACCCTGGAACCGCAATTAAAACACTCAATGCTTGTACCTCGTGGGTTGACTTCCTGGACTAACAAACCGCGTTTGACCGCCACTGCTTGTAATATCTCCAAAAAAGCTCCCCAAGCTGCATCATGTATTGACTTTGCTAACCTAGTTCGAGCCAGCCCTTTGATGTTTAAATTTTCGTGAGAAATTAGGTCGTACTTACCGCACAACCAATGAGCAACCTGATAATGAAACTCTTTCCGACAACGAGTCAGATAAAGGTGCATTAAGGCTACTTTGTGCTTGGCTTTTTTCCAGTTATTAGAGCCCAATACACGGCGCGACATTGCTTTTTGAGCTTGAGCCAGCTTATCCTGAGCTTTTCTGTAAAACTGCGGGATAGGTACCGCCTCGCCATCGGAAGTAGTCAAAAACTTTTCTAGCCCAACATCAATTCCGACGGCAGACTTGACAGAGCCAATAGGCAAAAGTTCGGGAACTGTATCATCTTTCATTGAGATACAGCAATACCAGCCATCGGCCTTCTTGACAATAGTGCATTGCTTAAGGGTAAAGCCAATGGGTAATGACCGATGCATTACGACAGGTATTGACCCAATTCGGCTTAGTTTTAAGATCCCATCAGCCAGGTGTGCTCCCGCCTTTGAACTATTTATCCTAGGAAAAACGAATGATCGAAGTTCTCCCGCTTTCTTGAATCGAGGTCTACCACCACGTTTACCATTAGCGTCAGGCTTCCTCCATCTATCCCACGCTTTATTGAGTCGTTGCAAGTTGACTTGCTGAGTTTCTGCATAGATTTGCTTGTACTCAGGAAACAGTCGCTTAGTTTCCTTGAGAGCCGCTTGTTGAGTGTAATAGTTAACCGGTTCTGGGATCTCACCGATCGGCTCACTGATTAAGCTACATCTATCAATCGGGGAACGAGTCCGATTGAGCCAATCAAGCCGTTGTCCTAAAGCATAATTCCAATGACGGCGTAACAGTTCAAGCCACCTTTCCATGATGGCTATCTGTTCGGGACTTGGTTTGATTTTGTAGCAGTACGTTAATATCACTATGCTATTGTACCACTTACGTTCGCGAAGCGTGGCCTCTGGCCAATCTGTTGAGAACTTCAAGACGCTCTCGGGCAATTCCCCGGAGACGAAACCTTAGACAGGCTCGCCTTTATAAGCGACAGTCTGTGAGTCATAAGTTTAAGTTATATGAAATAAGGCGAGTCTGTCTTACGGTAACTTCTAACCCGTTAAATCGGAGATTATAACGGGAGACCCCTTACCCGTTTAAGTTGGCAGCGATGCTGTTTACAATTTCGCTTTGCGTTCGCCCTTAGGCGGGCTTAGACAAAAACAGAGTCAAAAATGACTTAAAACCTATACAGGGAAAGAGTTTTAGCTCAAATGAGCATCAATCAAGCTATACTTGTGGTTCCAGCTCTTTTTAGTTAATCGACCTCTTTTCCTTACCTGAACTCCTTTTCAGCACCTTTTGAGGCTAGAAAATGCTAAGTCCTACTACCGAAGTTGGTAGGGGTTCTACAGGGAGTGCTGAATGGTGGTTTTCTGAACAGAAGTTGAGGTTATCTCTATTATGCTTGTCGTGAAATTTACTCATCTAGATACGTTTGAGCAGCGTGAGCTTTTGATTTCTTATTGCACGATTTTTTACAACAGCCCTATCCAATTTTATTTTTCAGTTGTTTGAGCAAGATCTGAGGCTAAATTGTTTGCTTACACCATTCCTTTAACTGAACCGTAAATTAAAACATACCCTTTCAGTTTTATCATTAATAAATAAATTAATATTACAATCTACTTACTAAATCTAAGATGACTTTACTACATTTCTCTCGTTGATCTTTAGATACTTGAATTTTCTTGTCATAAACTTGGTAATTCGCTTTTTCAACCATTTTACTTAGGGGTAAACCTTGATTTGCCGCTACAACACCAGCGCTATTAAAATCTCTGAGTTCTATACTGTATTTTTTTTCAAATTCTTGTCGGTTTATATTACTATTTGAACTATCCGAAAATCTATTAGGATTTTTAGTATATTCTTCAAACATTTTTTGAATAGCTTTATTAGACAAAGCTTTAAAGGCGTGGGCTGCTCCTATTTTTTGAGTAAATCGATTCCCTAGTAAAAGAGCTATCTTTGGCCTTTCCAAGGAATTCGATTTTACTTTTGATGCAAATGTATATTTTCCATAGACAGGATGTTCTTTTTCTGTTCCCCATATAAGGTTAAAAAGACCGGATATAGCATATATAGAAGAATCATCTGCATTAATCGGAACTATTAATTTTTCACCCCCTAGTATTGCAATTTGAGTGTAAATTGAAAAACTCGGATTGGTATCAATAAAGTATGTTGTTGGTTTATCATTAATCTGAATTTTAGTTAGTTTTTCTATAATAGTATGAATCGAACGCCAAGGATTATCAGAGCCAGATATTGGAGTTGCATCAGCTCTCTCTGAAAGAAGCGGCGCTATTAATTCTAAGTTTCCATCCCCAGACATTAAATATATATTATCTGTAAGCTGATCGTTTTTTTTATTTAATTGTAGTATATATTTACTAAGATCGTCAGTATTTAATTTCAAAACACAGTCTGTTAGATATCCTACAATTGTTTTGGGAGTATCTTTTGTGATTAATTCTTGTAATGATTCTTCTGCTTTCTCTCCTCCACCCATTAGCATCATTGATGAGTTGGCTTGAGGACACATATCAATTACAACGACATTTCTATCTGGATTTTTTTCAGCATAGACTGAAGATATATGAAATGTTATAGTACTTTTACCAACTCCACCCTTATTGTTCCATATTACATAGCTTGTATTTTTCATAAAATTATTATCCTTTGATTAAAGGAAAAAGTAAATTAATATTTTTTGATTTCTTGGTAGTTGTAAAGATGTAGTGATTTTGCTACATTTTCACCACTACCGAAACCCTTAAGTTTTGGCTTGGTATCAACTTGTTTTATATCCTGCTCAGGGCAAACGCATCTTATTTTTGTACATGCTGGCGTGGTGAGTATTTCAGGGATCGAGCCTGTTTTCAATCAATTGGTAAAACCCTTACTGGATAAGGGTTTTGTAATTTATATCCTTTGCCATGATATCCTGCTTTCCTTTCGTGGTAGTTGTTTGTAATGTGATTTTGTTTCCTATCATATCATCCTATCTTAACTGGGACGTTTTGCCTATGGGGCAGGTAGCCTACAGATATACACCTAACAATGTATTATCTTGTGCTGTCAAGGATATCTGAGTAAATAAGTGCGGTATCTCTTTACAATTCAGTATTATTGATTGACTATTGTCATTAATTTTCATAAGGTAACGCTTAAAGGAAAGTCAGGTTTCCTTTCACTATAACTGTAACCTCTAGAGTAATGATAACCCAAGCTTTTTACTTTGATGACACTCACCAGCTTAGGGTAAGCGCATCTTGTCAATAAACTGGGGGTACTTCTCAATAAACCCAGTCTTATTGTGCTTATCGGGACTTAGACAAAAACAGAGTCAAAAATGCTTTCAAACCTATACATGGAAAGAGTTTTAGCGCAACTGAGTATCAATCCAGCTATACTTGTGGTTCCAGCTCTTTTTAGCTAATCGACCTCTTTTCGTTACCTGAAGTCCTTTTCAGTCCCTTTTGAGCCTAGAAAATGTCTAAGTACCATTAGGCGGGCACTTCGTGCCATCGCCCGGTGCAATTATGGTAATGAGTAACCAAGGAACACTCCCCTATCGGATCAGTGTATCCTAACAAGATAGATGATAATGGCATTTGCTTGGAAGTATGCATATTCCCAAGAAAATGTCAATACCCCTGATTACTTACCAACTAACCCCCTTGCGACTTGCTAGTATCTAGCGTCTAAAATAAAAGAAAGTAATCGATACTACAATTGTTCAAGAAACTTGACTACATCTGAGCCGCCAAAAAAATTAGTCATCAAAAAAATACCCCCGATTGAGCGCAAACCCCAAATCGCACTCAAGAGCGTCACTAATTCTGACGGTGAAGTTTTCGAGTGCCAAGACCAGATTATAGTAAAAGCGCCTTGGGGAAGTAGAGCTACTGCGGAGATTACAGCCTTGTATCAGGACGAGAGTGGCAATGCTTGGGCACAATATAAGCCAAGTGAATCTGACCCGAAGTGGGATTGGGAGGGAGGCTGTATCCGTGCAGAGCGACTGAGAAAAGCTTGAATCCCAGATCTATGACCGATTCGAGCGCTCAGCTAGGATAAGGCTTCACCATCTTAGTCGCCCAATACACATGAAAAACCTCTGTTACTGCTCCAGCCCTTCGAATCGGCACTGTCCCTATTTCCTGCATATCCTGAAAATAAGCTCGATAGCTATCTGTCAACTCTTGAAATCGCTCCAGAGTAAGGTATAATCCATCTTTACCCAACCATTGCTCAGGCTGGAACCAGACCATAAAACCACGCATATCCTCTCCCAAACAGGTAATTGGTGTAGAGGTCAGGGGAGTAATCGCCATCGCTACGATCCCACTGATATAAAACCCATTAGTAAAGACAAAGCTAGAGGTTTCTAATGCCTCACTCAGCACAGGAGACTGAGCAAATCCTTGTCGCAGTTGCTGAATATCAATCAGTTCTGTAGAGGGGTCATCCTTGGGAGAGACAAAACCCCCTAGTAAAGCATAGTGACCGGATTTTTGCAGTGTTCCTGTCGTGATATGCAGTAGCACAAACAATAATAGGCTAGCTATTGCTATGGCTGAACCCTTTAGCCATCGGTTAACCCAACCGCGCGATGACAGGAAGTGCCCGCCTAAAGGCGATCGCATTTGCCACTGTTGCGCCTGTTGCCCTAGTAGTAAGGTTATCCCCCAAAATCCTGGCATTGGCCAAGTGGGCAAAATTTGGTGATATCCTGCTAAGAGGGTAAAGCCTACAACTAGGGGTAGGGATACCCATAGGATCAATCTTGACTCCAATTTTGATGTCTTGCTATACCCGGTAAATTGAGTAAGTAGCGATCGCAAACTCACCCACCACATGGGCAATGCCATCGTAGGGAAAAGATAAGCTATTCCAGATAAAACTATCACTAATACATTTAGCCAATTGTAGCCCTGCTGAGGTACCTCTGGCTCTGGTTTAAAACGGGTGGATAAATGGAAAGTAAAGGATATCCAATCATGCTGTATATTCCAGTACCAAATTGGAAAAATAGTTATGATAAATAACATTAAACCTAGCCATGCCCAAGGTGACAATAATGCACAACGATGACGTGGACTCGTTAAGCAAAAACCAACTAATCCTAAGCCCAAAACAAAGCCATGATATTT
>NZ_JAAHHE010000187.1:0-6830 GCF_010692525.1 Moorena sp. SIO3B2 | reverse complement strand
TCTCCCGTTATCCAAGTACCAAAGCCAGTAGTCAGGGCAACTAAAACTGGGTGATCAAAATAACTCCAGTCTAGATGCAGGCTATAGACATAGTAATAGGCTTCATCAATACCAGGGTAAAGCCAAAAAGCAATGATACACCGAAACAGTAGCCCCCCTAGCAGCCAACCAAGTACAAATTGATGTTGAGACAACCTTTTCAGGGCGTTATGCATCATGTATAATAGCAGTTTTCAATGGGGTGAGGTACAAATTACTGGCTTTTAGGGAGCAGGAATCCCTTACAGGGGTAGGTTTTTTACATTTGGGTCGGGAGTCGGGAGCGGTGCGACCCGTGGCGAATTTAATTACGGGTCAAGCGCACCGAGGGAGTCGGGAGCGGTGCGACCCGTGGCGAATTTAATTACGGGTCAAGCGCACCGAGGGAGTTAACAGAAGCAGGAAATGGGCAGAATTATTCCGAAAATGATTGTGTATTTTGATACATATATTTAGGATTTTATACAATCATGAAAGTATAGCACTACGCATTAAAGTTAGGACATTGATAAAAGCAGAAAAAGGTGCGACCCGTGGCGAATTTAATAATTAGATGCGGAAAGCGCACCTGCGCTAATGCACTTGCACTTTTGCCTCTTGCCTCCTTTTTAAGGGGGGTTAGGGGGGATTCCTCTTGCCTTGCGCGTAGCGCTATACTTACTCGCCCCAATGTTCACAAACCTACCCTTGTAAGGTTAGGGGGGATTCCTGCCTCACAAGTGTAGGTTTTTTAATTTGGGGGGAGTAACGACTCATGGATCAGCTATAGAGTAGATTAACCAGCAACTGTGTATAAGTGTTAATCCAAATCTAAATCCGTTACTGCTCCGACACTACTGGAAGAGACTAAGGTGGCATACTTTGCCAATACCCCTGTGGTATAACGGGGCTTGGGTGGTTGCCAACTAGCACGGCGTTGCTCTAATTCTTGATCGGACACATTTAGTTGTAAGTATCGCTGATGGGCATCAATGGTAATCATATCCCCTTCCTGGACTAATGCGATCGCACCTCCAACCGCTGCTTCTGGTGCGACATGACCGACTACCATGCCATAAGTACCTCCAGAAAATCGTCCATCGGTAATTAATCCGACCGAATCACCTAACCCAGCACCAATAATGGCTGATGTGGGAGCCAGCATTTCCCGCATGCCTGGGCCACCCTTTGGTCCTTCATAGCGCACCACAATCACATCACCAGAGTTGATCTTACCTGCGAGAATCGCATCTAAGCAGGCTTCCTCGGATTCAAATACTCGCGCTGGACCGGTGATTTGAGGATTTTTTACCCCAGTAATCTTTGCTACTGACCCTTCTGTGGCCAGATTGCCTTTCAGAATGGCTAAGTGTCCTTGAGCATACACAGGATTATCCCAAGGACGAATTACATCTTGGTCAGCAGGGGGTTGATCAGGTACCTCTTCTAACACTTCCGCTATAGTTTGGCCGGAAATGGTCAAAGCATCCCCATGGAGCAAATCATGGACCAACAGCATTTTCATCACTTGGGGAATCCCCCCGGCGCGGTGCAAATTTACAGTGACATAGCGACCACTGGGTTTGAGGTCACACAGGACTGGTACTTTCCCCCGGATGGTTTCAAAGTCATCAATGGATAAGGCTACTCCAGCAGCATGGGCGATCCCTAATAGATGCAAGACTGAGTTGGTGGAACCACCTACTGCCATAATTACTGCGATCGCATTCTCAAAAGCCTTTCGTGTTAAAATAGCCCTAGGTAGTATTTGCTGGCGAATTGCTTCGACTAACACAAAAGCAGATTTCTCAGCACTATCGGCTTTCTCAATATCTTCCGCTGCCATGGTAGAGGAATAGGGCAAACTCATCCCCATTGCCTCAAAAGCAGAGGACATAGTATTAGCGGTAAACATGCCGCCACAGGAACCAGCACCAGGGCAAGCGTTGAGTTCCACCGCCTTGAGTTTAGCCTCGTCAATCTTGCCAGCACTGTGTTGACCAACAGCTTCAAAGGCACTCACTACCGTTAAATCTTGACCATCGAGATGTCCAGGTTTAATCGTGCCACCATAAACGAAAATTGCTGGGATATTCATCCTGGCAATGGCAATCATCGCCCCTGGCATATTCTTATCGCAGCCGCCAATGGCCAAAACTCCATCCATACTTTGGCCATTACAAGCGGTCTCAATAGAATCAGCAATTACTTCCCGGGATACCAGGGAATATTTCATCCCTTCCGTTCCCATGGAAATCCCGTCACTAATCGTAATTGTACCAAACATCTGAGCCATAGCACCAGCAGTGGTCAATCCCGCCTCTGCTCGTTTGGCCAAATCATTTAACCCCAAATTGCACGGAGTAATAGTGCTGTAGCCATTAGCAAGACCAACAATGGGCTTAGTAAAATCGTCATCAGTGAAACCAACAGCCCTCAGCATGGCTCGGTTAGGGGCTCGCTGAACACCTTGGGTAACCACTTGGCTTCTCAAATTCTCCGGCATGGATATGTTCTCCTCAAAGGTTAGAGTCTCTACCAGAGATTTTAGATTTAGCCATCAAATTTAGCCATCATATCAAGTCTGGTTGAATACCCATCATCGGGAGTGTGGTAAGTGTGGGGAGATAGGGAGATAGGGATATTTTTATTAAGGGTATGAAAACCGGATTTAGCTAGATTAGCTAAGGGAGTGCAGTTTCCTCGACTGGACGTACAATTGTTGGTGTCTTACTTTGCTCTGGCTTAAAGATGGCATCAAGTGCTTCTTTTAGATTTTGAGCCATAATAATCTGGTTTTGATAAACCACAATAACTCGCACTAATGTTGGCAGACTATGTTGCTCAGCTTCTATATACAATGGCTCAACATACAGTAGAGATTGCTCGATGGGAATAACCAAAAGATTCCCCTGAACTGCTCTTGAACCCTTTTGATTCCATAAGGAAATTTGTTGAGAGATGACTGGATCTTGATTAATCAGGGCTTCAATTTGCTCTGGTCCATAGATTAGTTGTTGCTTGGGAAACTGATACAGGAGTAACTTGCCATAATGATCGCCATCAGAACGACCAGCTAGCCAACCAATTAAATTATTACGACCTGTAGGTGTATAGGGGTGGAGCAAGATAAATTCTTCTGATTTCTCCTTGGGCAGTTTCATGATAATGTAGTAGGGTTCCACTGATTTAGATTTACCAGCATAAATTTCCTGGGGAATCCGCCACAAATCCTCTTGGTTGTAAAAGACCTGGGGGTCAGTCATGTGATATGCTAGCAAGCGCTCGGATTGGATGTTAAATAGATCAATGGGGTAGCGCAAATGAGTCCGCAGGTTGCTGGGCATCTGATCCAGTGACTTGAAGAAATTCGGGAAAATCTTACTCCACGTTTGAATAATCGGGTCTTTTGGGTCAGCTATGTAGAAACTAACATCGCCATTGTAGGCATCAATAACCACTTTTACGGAGTTACGGATGTAGTTAAACTGGTTGTCACCTGGGTCGGCATAGGGGTAGCGATCGCTTGTGGTGTAGCCATCCACAATCCAGTAAAGATAATTCTTAGTGACCCCTGACTCCCCAACAGAAGTATCAGCAATTACCAGGTAGGGGTCAGCATCATAGCGTAAGAAGGGAGCGATCGCTTGAATCCGTTGCCGAATATTACGGCGGAACAGTAACCGTGTTTTGGGTGTGAAATTCCCAGTCAGTACCATCTGCCAGTCTTTAAGATACTGGGCAAACACTAACCGCCGCCAAAAGGAGTTTAGGGCAACACCACCAGTGCCATCGTAGGTGTTGTAAACGTTTTCTTCTCCACTGGGATAGTCTAATTCCTGAGTTTTGGTGGAGGTCATGATATAGTTATTGGTCAGTTCTCCGTAGTAAATCCGGGGTTGACCAATGGGGATACTATCACGAATTTCTGGAGAGGATGTATATAAGCTTCCTTTGAGCGCTTCACCTCCACCAGAACCGATGTCTTTAATAAAGTAGTATGGCAGTCCTCCCTCTCCTACCTGATTCACAGCAGAGAGGGTAAACCCATAGCCATGGGTATAGACTAAGTGTTTGTTAACCCAAGTTTGTGCTTGTTTGGGCACAGCATCATAGTCTAATTCCCTTGCAGCAATGAGTACTTGTTGTTTTTGAGTTTTTGAAGGTTTTCTAGGGTTTGTTCGCGTAGCGTGGCCGAAAGGCCAAGGTTTTCTAGGGTTTGTTCGCGTAGCGTGGCCGAAAGGCCAAGGTTGTTTGGTTGTTCGCGTAGCGTGGCCGAAAGGCCAAGGTTGTTTGGTTGTTCGCGTAGCGTGGCCGAAAGGCCAAGGTTGTTTGGTTGTTCGCGTAGCGTGGCCGAAAGGCCAAGGTTGAAAGTTACTTGGTTGAAAGTTACTTGCTTGAAGGTTATTGGCTTGAAGGTTATTGGCTTGAAGGTTATTGGCTTGAAGGGGGTTTTTTGAACTTTCAACCTTCAACTTGCTAACATTCAACCTGCCAACATTCAACCTGCCAACATTCAACCAGTCAACATTCAACCTGCTACCAACATTCAACCTGCCAACATTCAACCTGCCAACATTCAACCCAGCTTTCAACCCAGCCTTCAACCCAGCCTTCAACCCAGCTTTCAACTGGTTTGGATTAACTTTAATGGTGTAGCGATCAAAATTGGCGTCGGTAAATTGGTAGTAAAGTCTCAGTTGTTGCAGCTGACGATTACTTTGTAATAAGGGGCGGGTATCCCACAGGGGAATGTTGTCGATGGTTAGGTGATTTTTTTCTAGATCGGTGCTGGTGAGATTACCTTGGGGGTTAAAGGTTTCAGCTTCAATACTATCGAGGTCAAAAGCTGCTCTCGTCAGGGCAATAGTCCGAGCAATATAGGGTCTTTCTAAGGCTAACTCGTTGGGTTCGACTTTAAACCGTTGCACTGCTGCAGGTAAGATTATCCCAGCAATTCCCCATATCCCTAGGTATAAGCCGAGTATCCACAATGCTACTGGTATTTTGGTGGGCAGGCGGCGTATCCAGAAAATTGCTCTCAAGAGTAACAACAGTGCGATCGCAAATGCGAGAATGCTCAATCCTGTATTAAAGGGCAACTTGACTGAGACATTGGTATAGCCCGCACCATAAGCAACACCACGGGTTGAATACAGTAAGTTGTACCGGGAAAGCCAATAGTGGAAGGCTGTGATTGCCGACACAGCAGACCCAAGGCCATACAGGTGTCGTAGTTGGTTTTGGGAAAATCCCGGAAATTTCCCATCTGAGAGGCTATTGCCTGAGGTTAAGTAAATTAGCCATACCGCAACTAGACCAAAGAGAAATAAGCCCCCTAGCCAAAAATTCAATAGTTGCCATACCGGTACACCAAATACGTAGAAGCCGATATCCTGTCCAAATAGTGGCTCGGTAGTGTTAAAGTGAGTGGGATAGAGATACTCTAAAATTCTGCCCCATTGTTCTGAAATCACCATCGCCCAGGCAAAACTTAGTGCTAGGGCGATCGCTCTTAACCACAACTGAGCATTTACCATTAGCCCTACCATCACTGCGGAGATCATCCCCAGCTGCCAAACCAGATTGCTTCTGGATTCTGATAAAAATAGCTTTCCGAGAGATACCCAACCCAAGGGTGACGGTAGGGGGGGTGTCGCTTCACTCATAAAGGTGGCTGACAAGGTTTCTCGATGGAAATGCCAAACAGAAAAGGCCATTTTTCCGTAGTACAACAGCACCACCCCAACTAATAAACTGAGTGCTAGGGCAAATGGCAAAAGCGATCGCAATCTGAAGGCTGGGCGTTTTTTAGAAAATTTTCCTCTTGGTCTCACTCCCGATCTCACTATTGGGGAGGGTGAGTTTAACCGTGTTTGGTTAAGGGTTAAGGATGAAGAGTCAAGAGTCTTGAACCCTTTTAGCCAGGTAATCTCGAGATCTGCTAAGTTTTCTGGATGCTTGAAATGGTTGGCTAACCATAAATTGGTGAGCAAAAACCCCAATGATATGATAAATACAATTACCCACAAACTCAGCTGGGTCTGCAAACGCAGCAAGAAAGCCGATAGATAATCCACTTCCGTGAACCATAAAATTGCTGCTACCAGGTGAGATAGCAAATTCCAAGCTATCCATACACCCAGTAGCCCAGTAACCCAGCGCAATAGTTTGGTCATTGGTCTTTAGTTTTTGGTCATTACCAGCATAGCGTGGTCTATCAAAAACTAAGTATTCAGCTGTCAGCCGTCAGCCGTCAGCTTATTTTTCAAGTGGCATGCGCTATGGGCATAAACTGTTCGGTGTAGCGTCACCACAGGCTTTTAGCCGTTCGCTTAGCTGATAGCTGATCGCTGATAGGTCTCCACAAAATACCAATTCAAGTAGGGTGGGCAAAGTTCTGTGTACTATAATAAACATTTGAACCAAACTGTTTTTGCCCACCCTACAAGTTTTTGCTAACTGCTAAATTGCTCGCCAGTATCTAGATTGAATAGCATTTGTAACGATTCCATGGCCAGCCGTCGAGTTTCAATATCTTGCTGTGCTCGTAATTGCACCATCGGGTCATGAAGGATTTTGTTAACAATCCCTCTGGTTAGGGCTTCGATCACTTCTTGATGTTTTTCGGCAAATTCTGACCCGAGACGGGATAGGGCTTTCTCTAGCTCTTGCTCACGAATTGTTTCGACCTTGCTGCGCAAGCTACTAATGGTAGAAACGGTTTCGAGGGAACGCCACCAGATGTCAAAGGCTGCCACATCTTCTTCCAAGAGTTCTTGTGCTTCCATCGCCATCTTACGACGGCTTTC
>NZ_JAAHHE010000186.1:9525-12614 GCF_010692525.1 Moorena sp. SIO3B2 | reverse complement strand
ATATCGACCGAGTTGATAAAAAGCTGTGCCTCGGTCAATCCAAATTGAAGCAGCTTTGGCATCCACTTCCAGTACTTGGTTGTAGAATGCGATCGCCTCAGAATACCGTTTCAAATCATAAAGCAGCACACTGGCAATTTTTTTGGGAATAATTGTCTGTACCAACTGCTGTTCAAATTCTGATGTGGCTTGAATTGAAACTGCTTGCTTCCAGGCCGTAATCACCGCATCGTATCGTTTTAGTTTATGGTTTGCCTTGCCTTTCTCAAACCACGCTAAAAGGTAATTGGGCTTAATTTTAATCGCTTGATCATAGGAAGCGATCGCGGCTTCGTACTGGCCCAAGCTACTCAACGTATCCCCTCGCCAATACCAAGCTAAGAAAGAGTCTGGCTGAAGTTTTACAATCTGCGACCGTATCGTTATCTCTTCACTATACTTACCAATTCCTCGTAACTGACTGGCTTGTTGCCACAACTCATTGATCATTCTCCCTTGTGCAGCAACTTTCTCTGTCGAGGCGTTACGGTGGTCAAAATCCATCTGAGCAACGACAGTTTGAGCATTAGCACTAGCCATACTTGTCGTGATCAAAGTAGCTAGGGATACTACTACTTGAAACGGTAAATTTTTCATGTTTGGTGGTTAAGCAGTATTCTAGTTGACTTAAAATCAGGGATTACAGTCATAATATTACCAGCAATCTTAGCAAAGACACAGTTACCAAATACACAGTTAGAGGTATCACCATCCAAATGGTTTACCCCACCAACAACTAAAGCGATCGCTACCAATCCTCCAAACAGACCCTAGGCGTCTTCGGGTACTTCCTGCCTTCGTAGTTCAATAAACTTTTTTTTACGTTAACTACCAGACAATTATCTCTAGCATCTAATCATCTGAAATGATTAACCTGTGGACTATCAACGCTATTGACCAACACGCTCACAACCTGCTAACTCCTGAAGCTGCTGCTAATTATCCCTATCCTGCCTTCTTCAGTGAAGCCTATGACCCTGAGATGATTAATCATCATGCCCGTCACAGCCTTTTCTACAAACGAAGCCTTCGGGATATTTCCCAACTCTTAGAGTGTGAACCAGAGGAAGAGGCAATTCTTGAACGTCGCCAGCAATTGGGATTAAAAAAACTAACCCAGCAGTGTTTTAAATCATCTCAACTAGAAGCAATTTTCTTAGATGATGGTTTTCTGCCAAATAAGATTCTTCCTAGAGAATGGCATGAACAATTTCTGCCAGTAAAGCACATCCTTCGTTTGGAATATCTAGCAGAAAATCTCATCCGTGAGATAGATGACTTTGCTACCTTCCTAGACCATTTCCGCTACAACATTGACCCACCACCACCAGGAGTGGTAGGCTTCAAGAGTATTGCTGCCTATCGTACAGGTTTGGATATCCAACAGATACCACAGGAGGTAGCTAAGGAATGTTTTGATTCCTTCAAGCAAGAGGTCTTGAGGGGAAAACCCCTGCGGCTGGTAGATAAGCCTTTAATTGATTTTTTGATTACCCAAGCGCTAGAGATGGCGGCTAAACATGGACTACCTGTGCAGTTTCATACAGGGTTTGGTGACCCAGATTTAGACTTGCCGCTGGCTAATCCAGTTTATATGCGTTCGCTTTTGGAAGACCAACGCTTCCGTAACGCTCCGATTGTCCTGCTGCATGGGTCTTATCCCTATACCCAAGAAGCTGGTTATCTAGCAGCGGTCTATCCTCAGGTGTATTTAGATTTCGGGTTAGCGGTGCCTTTTTTAAGTGTAGCTGGGATGCGTAACGTAGTGCAGCAGTTATTGGAATTTGTGCCAACCAGTAAACTGATGTATTCTTCTGATGCTCACAATATCCCGGAATTATATTACTTGGGAGCCAAGTGGGCACGGATAGTATTGGCACAGGTTTTGGAGGGAGCGATTCACGATGGGGATTTGACTGCTAAGGAGGCGGAGTCGGTTGCTATGGGGATTTTGTGTGATAATGCTCGTGTGCTTTATGGGGCTAATGGTTCTTGATGAAACCGCAAAAGCCCATAGACGCGCTAGCGCTTCGGTGCAGGGTAAGACGGGAAGAGGAAAAGGAGGATTCGAGTTTCTGTTTTCCGGAGACAGTGGCAGGAATGGTGGAGTTAAAAGAAGTAGATGAAATTTAATTACCACCCTGAGCCGTTCCTTCGGGCTTAGGGTTTTTTTGCTGCACTTTCTGCCAACATTCAACAATTACCCAAATCTTAAGATAGCTCAGCTAAAGTTATTAGCAAGTTATTTTGATTCCTGCGCTTAAAGTCTTAGGGGTTTTGTTATTGTTAGGTGGTAATATTAGAAATAAACAATAAATAGTTAACGATAGACTAACTAAACATTAATTACTAGTCAGTAGCTAACATAAGGCGAAAAATAAACCTGTTTTTATGTTCCCTCTCCTCCTATCCGTTACATCCATTACCCATAAGTTGCAGTATCTCTCCTATATTGGTATTTTTAGCTTACCTTAACCCAACACAATTTTAAGATGACCCGTGTAATTGGCTTAATGAGCGGTACATCTGTAGATGGCATCGATGCTGCACTAGTAGAAATTTCTGGCTCAGACTTAGATTTAAAGATTGAGCTACTGGCTGGTGCTACCTATGGCTACCCCACTGAACTCAGGGAAAAAATTCTAGCTGTCTGTGCTGGAAGTCCCCTATCCATGGCAGCATTGGCAGCATTGGATGATGCGATCGCATTTCAATTTGCCCAAGCAGCATTGGCAATTGGGAGTGGTCATCCCCCCGCTGAGTTAATTGGCTCCCATGGTCAAACAGTATACCATCGACCATTAGGGGTTAATGTTGTTCGGGTAGCGTGGCCTATTGGCCAAGGTTCATCCGAGTTGAAAGTTGACAGGTTGAAAGTTGAAAGTTTTCCAGACAACCTGCAACCTGCTAACCTACCCTACTCGAACGCCAAAGGCGAACAACCTGATAACCTTCAACCTGCTAACCTTCAACCTGCTAACCTTCAACCTGCTAACCTTCAACCTACTAACCTTCAACCTGCTAACCTTCAACCTGCTAACCTTCAACCT